>JAKLPW010000273.1 GCA_022013675.1 Anaerolineae bacterium
ATGTGCGTTTTCCAGCCACAGTGTGGCGGCTATGTAGTCATTGAACACAACGGCGACGCGTATCCCTGCGATTTCTTCGTACGCCAGGATCTCCAGTTGGGGAACATCCTTGAACGGCCCCTGGCCGAGATCATGGTAGATCCCCGGCTTCGCTCTTTTGCCTCCGCCAAGTCGGGGTACCCCGAGTGTGAGCACTGTAAGTGGGAGTGGCTTTGCCACGGTGGCTGCCAGCGCACGCGGTCCATTGAGGGGCAGGAAAAGAAGCAATACCTATGCGAGGCCTACAGGGAGTTCTTCGCTTACAGCGAGAAACGCTTCCTTCGACTGCGAAACCGTTTGCTGGTGGAGAGACAAACTAAGTCTGGCAATGCGTCCTCCCCAGCGAAATCAGTGGGGCGCAACGATCCTTGCCCGTGTGGCAGCGGTCGCAAGTTCAAACACTGCCACGGTCGGCCCCGCGTGGCCGGGGGCACTCGTGCTTCCTAACAATCGAAGATCCCTGGCGAGATCGTCTCAGCGGAGCCAAGGGACGTAGCACGTGATGAGCTTACCGAACTATTGAGGAGGTTCTTACTACGCATCATGTCACGAAACAAGTTACAGCGTCACATGCAACAAGCAAAGCTGCCAGGGACCCGTCTTGGATCCTACTTCAAGCACACACTGCGACCAGACCTGGTAGCTGGACTGACAGTAGCAATGATTGCTGTCCCACAGGGCATGAGCTATGCGGCGATTGCGGGCGTCAACCCAATCTATGGCCTTTACACGGCGATCATCCCTGCAATCATAGGATCGCTCTTTGGGAGTTCAAACCACCTGATAACCGGTCCCACCAACGCAGCGGCACTGGCCACGGCCAGTGCCTTGCTGGCAATTGCAGGGCAGGCAGACTACTTCGAATACATTTTTGCCTTAGCGGTGATGATTGGCCTGGTGAAATTGATCTTGGGCCTTCTTCGCCTGGGAGGCATCGTCCGCTATATCTCCAACTCGGTTCTCACAGGATTCCTGGCAGGAGCAGGGATTCTGATCATCGTCAATCAGATCCACGCCATGCTGGGCCTATCACGCCCCGTGGGAGCGAACACCTTGACTATCATGGGGGATCTGGTGCAACAGATACCACGAGCCAATCTACACGTACTTGCGATAGGCTTATTTGTCATCGCTGTTCTCGTGTTGGTTAAGCGGATATCCCCAAGACTGCCACGAGCGTTGATGGCGATCGTACTGGCAGGCGTGCTGATTCAGATATTCGGATGGGAGTCCCATGGCGTCGTGCTGGTTCGTGACTTGGATTGCTCTCTGAGCGAAGCACGACTCTCGTTCCATATTCCCATCATCCCTTTGAAAAACGTCGGCAATCTCATTGCTAGCGCAGGAGCAGTCGCACTGCTAGGCCTGGTCGAGGCGATGTCGATTGCCAAGACGATTGCGCTTGCCTCAGGCCAGCGCATCAACCCCTCGCGCGAGTTCGTGGGGCAAGGGCTGGCCTCCCTGATAGGAGGATTCTTCCAGTGCATCCCCTCCTCCGGGTCGCTTTCCAGGAGCGGGATTGCCTATGGCAGCGGAGCGAAGACCCAACTTGCTGGCGTTCTCTCCGGGGTTTTCGTTTTGCTGGTACTTCTGGCTTTCTCCTCGCAGATAGGCTACATCCCAGTTGCTGGCCTGGCGGGAGTTGTGGTGATGTCCGCCTATGGCTTGTTTGATTATCACCATCTGAAACTGACATGGCGAAGCCGGACGACCAGTCGAATTGTGTTGAGTGTGACCTTCGTTGCGACTTTGCTGCTTCCGCTGTACATTGCGATTTACATGGGAACACTCCTGTCTATTGGGATCTACCTGTATGAAAGTGGCAGCATTCAACTCAGGTATCTCACCCTGAACGAGAATGGACAGGTTACCGAACACAGCCTGGAAGACATCGCCGCCGAGCGCCCGCCGATTGCCTTGATCAACGTAGAGGGCACGCTCTATTTCGCTGCCGTAGATGACTTGGAGAATAAGTTGCGGGCACTTCTCCAGACTGGAGTCAAAGTGCTGATCCTTCGGGTGCGCCGTTTACATCTCCTGGCCAGCACTGGGGTTATCGCTTTGAGGGGGATCGTCACCAGTGCCAGGGACTCAGGCGCTACCGTGTTGATATGTGGTGTCACGGAAAACTTGGGCGAAATCCTGGCGTCCTCTGGTTTTGCATCGCCTGTGGAGGTCGAACCGGTCTTCAAGGCCAGCGATATTCTGTTTGAATCGACTAGCCAGGCCCTGCGGCGCGCCAGGGAGATCATTGCGGAAGAGGAGTGAGGGTCTCTCTGTTTGGCATATGCCCCGATGTGTGATAGAATCACTTCATAGTAAGTGAGTGTTATGTCATCTTCCCTCTTACGTTGCTAACCTTCCTGGCATGAACAAAGACCGAATCACGGAGGACACTTATTGAAAAAGGGTATGGTTGAGCTTCCTGGGTGGATCAAGGTTACCGGCATTGTCCTAGCGCTGCTTCTAGTCGTAACCCTTTCTTTTGCGGCAGGGTTTGGAGTCTGTTCCTATCGTTCGGTGGAGATGCGCTATCCGCTAGGCGATACTCCTGAAGAACACGCGGAGCAATTTCGCCTCTTCTGGGAGGCATGGCATATCGTCGAAGAGCAATTCTATCATCCCGATCATCAACCAGACCCTCAGGACATGACCTACGGAGCCATTGGAGGAGCACTTGCCTCCTTGGGCGATCCCTACACTAACTTCACCGAGCCCGTATACGCGGCTATCTTTGAAGAGGACATGGGCGGTAACTTCGAGGGCATAGGCGCTACGGTGAACATGCATGATGGGCAGGTAGTTATCGTGCGTCCTCTGCCCGGCAGTCCAGCCGAGAAGGCAGGATTGCTTCCGGCTGACATCATCCTGGAGGTTGATGGCACTCCCATTGAGGGCATGAATCTCCTGGACGCCATAGCGCTGATTCGAGGCCCAGAAGGTACTACGGTGCTTCTGACAATCCAGCGACTTTCAGAAACCGATGCAGAGGCCGAGATCTTTGAGGTTGAGATCACTCGAAAGAAACTGGAACTCCCCACGGTGGAGGGCCGTATGCTCGACGATGGGATTGCCTACATACGGCTCTTCGAGTTCAACAGCCCGTCTGCCAACCGGATGAAGGATACCCTTGAGGAGCTCCTGGAGCAAGATCCCCAGGGACTGATCTTTGACTTGCGTGATAATCCCGGAGGCTATCTTCAAAGTGCCGTCTCAATAGCCAGCCAATTCATTGATGACGGCGTTGTTCTCTATGAGCGCGGCAGAGACGGCAGTGAGCACGAGTACTCGGTCCGTGGAAAGGGAGTGGCAACTAGCATACCTCTCGTGGTGCTTGTCAACGGAGGAAGTGCGAGCGCGTCCGAGATAGTGGCAGGCGCCATCCAGGATCACAACCGAGGCATTTTGATTGGCCAACAGACCGTCGGAAAGGGATCCGTCCAGACCTCACACCATCTCAGCGATGGATCGAGCCTGCACGTTACGATCGCTCGCTGGTATACTCCCAACGATGAGCAAATCGATATGAAGGGCTTGACTCCAGACATAGTGGTCGAAACCAGTCCGGAGGATCTCGTTCTGGGGTTGGATCCTCAGTTGGAACGAGCCCAACAGTATCTCCTGGAGCAACTAAGCGGCAGCATCAAGGTGTTGTTATGCAAAAGCTGATTGCCACGAACCGTAAGGCTTATCATGACTACTTCATCCATGAGACGATTGAGGCGGGGCTGGTACTCAGAGGATCAGAGATCAAGTCCATTAGGGCCGGAAGGGTAAATCTACGAGATAGTTATGTCTCGATCATCGATGAAGAGGCCTGGCTGCTTAACATGCATATCGCTGCTTACAAACAAGCTGGACCTGACAGCCACACTCCACGACGGAAAAGGAAGTTGCTGCTGCATCGAAAGCAAATCAATCGTCTCCACTCAAGAATGCTCGAAAAAGGATACACGATTGTACCCCTACGCCTCTATCTCAAGGATAACCGTGCCAAGGCAGAGATCGCTCTCGTAAGGGGCAAGAAACAATATGACAAGCGGGCCACTATCGCCCGAAAGGATGCCCAGCGGACCATAGACCGGGCACTGAAAGACCGAGGGTAGGACGTTGAGAAAGGCTTTGGTTGCAGAGAACTTATGTGGTATACTTACTATTATCTGGGGATGAAACGGCTTCGACAGGGAGGGCTGGGTACCGAGGGCAAGCCGAGGAGCCTCACCCTCGTTAATCAGAGGCAAAAACATAAGTGGCAAAACCACTCAAACACCGGCGTACGCCTACGCCGTAGCTGCCTAGTCAGCTAGTAACGTAGCGTATGCTCTGGTCGCTTCGAGCGGCCACGTCCGACCCGAGTCTTCTCCAGTGGGCCGGAATCGGGCGTCATGATAGCTGGAGTGCGGTCTCTCCGATGCTCATAAGGGAGGCCTAAGGGGGAAACCCAGCATGAGCTGGCTAGGGATTAACTCCGTCGGTCGAGGTGGTCCCTGGCGAGAATCAATAGGCCGAACAAGCTTGTAGCACATCGGTAACCGAACTTTCTGGACGCGGGTTCGACTCCCGCCATCTCCACTCTAACAACGAGGCCGCCTCCGCAAGGAAGCGGCCTCCTGTAGTCTCTCCAGAAGTTGTGTTAGCATCCTCTTGAGTCTAGAGGCATCCTCTTGAGTTTAGAGGCATCCTCTTGCAGAATTGGCCAGACTCCACTATAATCTACTCGCTGTCACGGACAAAGGGTCATCGATAGTAACAGGAGGAGCATACGACATGGCACAGGCGCAGATAGGCGTAATCGGTGGTAGTGGCCTCTATCAGATCGAAGGGCTTACGGAAATCGAGGAAGTTGATATCACGACGCCCTTTGGCAACCCCAGCGATGCTATCACGATCGGCACGCTCTCCGGGCAACGGGTCGCCTTTCTTCCCAGGCACGGACGCGGCCATCGGCTAAGTCCATCAGAACTGCCGGCAAGAGCCAATATATACGCTTTGAAGTCTTTGGGAGTCCAAAGCATCATCTCGGTGAGCGCGGTTGGCAGCCTGAAAGAGGAGTTCCGGCCTCTGGACTTAGTGATCCCTGATCAGCTTCTGGATCGCACGAAAGGTATCCGACCGGCGACTTTCTTTGGTAATGGTCTCGTGGTTCATGTCGCCTTTGCTGAACCATTCTGCTCAGAGCTCAGCAAAGCACTATACACAGCCGCCCAAGGAGTTGCACCTCGCGTACATTGCGGGGGAACTCTGGTTGTAATGGAAGGCCCTCAATTCTCCACCAAGGCGGAATCCTTCTTCTATCGCCAGTTGCGCGCTGATTTGATCGGTATGACCGCCTTGCCGGAGGCGAAACTGGCCCGAGAGGCTGAAATATGCTACGCGACCATAGCTCTAGTAACGGACTACGATTGCTGGCACGAAGCCGAGGAATCGGTGACTGTCGAACTGGTAATCCAGAATCTTCTTCGCAACGTTGAGACGGCCAAGAAACTACTTGCTGCTGCCCTGCCCCAGTTAGCTACCGAACGTACTTGCGGTTGCCAATCAGCCCTTAAGGATGCTATTATCACTCAGAGGGATTTGATCTCTGCGGAAACAAAGAAGAGAGTTGAACTTCTAACTAACAAGTATATCTAGTGCTTGACTTCGCGTAGCCTACACCCTTATTCACTAGAATCGGGTATTTCAGTAGCAAAACCTATTCTAGTGTGACTATGCGAAACTATCTTTGCCAAATGATCGCTTCTCTCGTTGTCCCGGAGGCGTCGTGCTTTCTGAGGCAACACTATTTCACTCTGAACCCCTAACCGCTAACATAAACTCCGCTACTAAGGCTTTTACTTCTTCAGCACTGCAACATCTCACTGCCTCATTTGCAAGCTTTTGGGCCTCATCGATTCGTACCTCCCTTATGATCTGTTTCGCTTGCGGAATTGCTGCGGGATTCATGCTGAGTAGATCGATGGACATGCCAAGAAGCAATGGGATAGCCTCTGGATCTCCTGCCATTTCACCACACATCCCCACATACTTACCATGCCGATGTGCACCAGCAATCACCTGCTGTATCAGACGCAGTATTGTGGGCTGCAACGGCTCGTAAAGGTACCCAACCCGCTCGTTCCCGCGATCGCAAGCCATGGTATATTGAATCAGGTCGTTCGTCCCGATACTGAAAAAGTCCACTTCCCTGGCTAGAACATCCGCGGCCAGTGCCGCCGCAGGTATCTCGATCATGATTCCGACTCCTATGTCGGGATCGTAGCTATACCCTCCAGACCGTAGCTCTTCTTTTGCTTCCTCTACCATTCTTTTAGCCCGTCGCACCTCATCCAGCGTAGCTATCATTGGGAACATCATTCTGAAATTGTAGAGCGCTCCGGCTCGAAGAATGGCCCGGAGCTGCGTCTTGAATAGCTCTGGGTGATCTAAGCAGTAGCGTATCGCCCGCCAACCCAAGAAGGGATTCTGCTCCTCCCCGATATCAAGGTAGGGCAATTGCTTGTCACCACCGACATCCAGAGTACGGATGACTATCGGACGCCCCCCCATAGCCTCTGCGATGGCGACATACGCTTGATACTGTTCTTCCTCATCCGGCAGCGTCGTGCGATTCAGATAGAGGAACTCCGTACGGAGCAACCCTACACCCTCGGCTCCGAAGTCCACAGCGGAACACGCCGATTCGACGTCTCCGATGTTCGCCGCTACGTCGAAAGCGTGGCCATCGACTGTAACCGCCTGAAGCTGAGCATCCTTTCTGAGAGCATCTTGACGTTTTTGATCTTCTCCCCTACGACTCTGACACTCGCTGATCGTCTCATCGTCTGGCCCTACCACGAGAAGCCCTTCCCCACCATCGACTATGACAGTATCGCCTGTCCGCACCTCGTCAAGCAACTGGCCAAGCGCCACCACAGCAGGGATGCCTAATATGCGCGCCATGATCGCCGTATGTGACGTCTTTCCACCTTTCTCAGTAGCAAACCCCAGGACCATGTCTTTGTTCATGCGTGCCGTATCCGAAGGAGTCAGATCATGTGCGATCACGATCACGGGTGAACTCAACTCCGAAAGAGGGACTTCCTCCTTGCCCATCAGAATCCGCAGTAGTCTTTGCCCGACGTCCTTTATGTCCGCCCCGCGCGCACACATGTACTCGTCTTCCATCGCAGCAAAGATCGCCGCGTAGGAGTCGATCGTTTCTTGCACAGCGAACTCAGCATTGATGCCATCCGCTTCTATTCTTCCCGTGATCTGTCCCAGCAACTCTGGATCTTCGAGAAACATGGCGTGGGCCGTGAAAATTGCAGCAGTTTCCTCGCCTACCTCAGCAATGGCCCGACTTTGGATACTCTCGATCTGAGCTTTAGCCACCTCCAACGCATGACGGAAGCGTGCTATCTCTTGCTCCACATCATCCACCTTGAGCAAAACAGCAACAGGGACTTCTGGCTGATACACATAAGCCCGCCCAATGGCGATGCCCGGCGAGACGACTACACCTTGCAGTGATTTCATCATATATACCCCCCACAGACTTCCGTCGTAAACGTGTGCCGCCCTTGCCTCACAAGGCGAGCGCGGCACAATACACAGTATTGATATACAACACCCTATCAGCTATTACGGGCCGGCCCCTCTAGCAACTCGACCAAGAAGCCACTTTCCCCAGTGTTCATTCACTTCAGAGAATCGTTCCTCAAGTCTCACGGCGTAGCTTGAGCTGCCGTGCAGCACGTACTTCATCCACTCGTGTGATTGGAGTACTACGCGGCGCTTCATGCAACAACTCGGGTGATTCCACAGCCTCCCGAGCGATGGCAAGCATCGCTTCAATGAATGAATCCAGTGTTTGCCTACTTTCCGTCTCAGTCGGCTCGATCATCAATGCTTCAGGCACAATGAGCGGAAAGTAGTTGGTAGGCGGATGGTACCCATAGTCCATCAGACGTTTGGAGATATCCAGGGCATGTACCTCCGGGGCTGCTGGAAGGCGCCCTTCAAGCACGAATTCATGCATGCAGATGCGGTCATACGGCAAGGGATACACACCCTTTAGCTTCGTCTGCAGGTAGTTGGCGTTGAGCACCGCCATTTCACTGGCCTCTCTCAGCCCCGCTGCACCCAGCATACGGATATAGGTATAAGCCTTAATCATCACGCTGAAGTTGCCATAGAAGGATTTCATCCGCCCGATGGATGCTTCAGGCATGACCAGATGGTAGCAGAAAGCTGACATTCCTTCCGCCTCACACTCACAGGTTCTCGCTTCCTCCCGCTCGACAATAGGGCCGGGCAAAAAACGTGCCAGAGACTCTACCACACCGACAGGCCCAGAACCCGGCCCTCCACCCCCGTGCGGGGTGGAGAAAGTCTTGTGTAGATTGAAGTGCATGACGTCAAACCCCAGCTCTGCTGGCTTCGCTATGCCCATGAGAGCGTTGAAGTTCGCTCCGTCACCGTACATCAACCCACCACATGCGTGCACCAGGTCGCATATCTCCTGGAGATGCTCCTCAAAAAGCCCCAAGGTATTGGGGTTAGTCAGCATCAACCCCACCACGGTCTCGTCACAATGGGCTCGGAGGTCGCTTAGATCTACGTTCCCTCGAGTATCCGATCTTAACTCCACCATCTGATATCCACTCATGGTGGCAGAAGCCGGATTCGTCCCGTGTCCGGAATCAGGTATTAGAATCTTGACGCGCTTTTCATCTCCTTTGGACTCATGATAAGCACGCATGATCAGGATCCCAGCAAACTCCCCGTGGGCTCCCGCAGCCGGCTGGAGACTCACCGCATCGAAGCCGCTTAGAGCCTTCAACTGTTCCTGAAGTCCGTACATCAGCTCCAGATTCCCCTGCACCGTGCAGTGGTGCTGGTAAGGATGGGTGCGGACGAATCCGGGCAACCTGGCGGTCTCCTCGTTCACCTTGGGATTGTATTTCATGGTGCATGACCCAAGCGGGTAGAAGCCAATATCCACCCCATGATTCATCTGAGATAGTCGCGTGTAGTGCCGCATCAGATCTACCTCACCGACCTCTGGAAGCGGCAAGTCACCGCGAATCATCCCGGCAGGCAGATCTGTCTGGGGCACATCCACCTCAGGAAGAGAAACGCCACACCGCCCAGAGACGCTCAATTCGTAGATGAGGGGCTCTGTCACAATGGCACCTCCCTCAGAGCTTCCACCAGCTGGTCAATCTGCTCCCTCGTGTTGAGCTCGGTGACGCAAACCAGCATACACCCTTCCACATGTGGATAAGCGTAACCCAGGTCATAGCCGCCGATAATGCCCCTATCGAGCAATAACAGGTTGATCTCATCCACTGGCCTGGGACACCGAACAACGAACTCGTTAAAGAAGGTCTTCGAACTCTCTAAAGAGAAGCCTGGCAACTCCGCGATACGCTGAGCTGCATAGTGCGCCTTGTGATAGCAAAGCTCAGCCACCCGAGACAGCCCCTGCCTTCCCATAACGGCCAGATAGACACTCGCGGCAAGGGCGCATAATGCCTGGTTCGTGCAGATGTTCGACGTAGCCCTCTCGCGACGGATGTGCTGCTCCCGAGTGGATAGAGTAAGGACATAGGCTCGTCTGCCTTCGGTATCCACCGTTTCGCCCACTAGCCGCCCAGCCATCTTCCTAATGTGTTTCCGGCGGCAAGCGAAGAAACCGAGGTAGGGACCGCCGAAACTGAGGTGATTCCCCAAAGGCTGCCCTTCACCAACCACAATATCTGCCTCATATTCTCCTGGAGGCCGGAACAACCCCAGCGAAATCGGATTCGTGGCCACAATCAACAGTGCCCCTACAGCATGTACCGCCTCCGCAACGCTTTCCAAATCCTCGATCTCACCAAAGAAATTGGGGCTTTGCACGACCAGACAAGCTGTGTCGCCATCCAGGAGATCTAGCAGAGAGGGAACCCCTATTTGTGTATCCTCATCTCCCGTAACTGCTACTCCCATTCCCTGCGTATACGTGCGTGTCGTTTCCCGATACTCTGGATGAACGAACGGAGATATAACTACCTTCTTCCGTTTTCCGCGCACTACGTTGAGGGCCATGATAACGGCTTCAGCCACGGAGGTAGCTCCATCATAGTGAGACGCGTTGGCGACTTCCATACCAGTTAGATCACAGATCATGCTCTGGTACTCAAAAACACTCTGCAGGGTGCCCTGGCTGATCTCTGGCTGATAGGGCGTGTAAGCCGTGTAGAACTCTGCCCGACCAGTAACATGACCAACAACGCTTGGAATGTAATGGTTGTAGGCGCCGGCCCCTAGGAAGCAAGCGTGGTGATCCAGGTCCAGATTCCTCTCACTCACACGCCCGAGTTCCTGTAGTACCTCCATCTCCGAAAGAGGCGCGAGAAGGTCCAACACCGGATAGCGAACTTCCGGCGGCACGTCGGCGAATAGGTCTTCTACAGAAGCTACTCCGATCGCCTCCAACATGCCTCGACGTTCAGCCTCTGTATGGAGTACGTAGGACAACTCAATGCCCCCCTTCCTTCCCTGTTTCCTCAATGCAGTACTTCTCGTAGGCATCGGCATCCATCAAGCTATCCATCTCGGACACATCCATTGGTCGGAACTGAATGAACCAGCCTTCCCCAAAAGGATCCTCATTCACCACCTGAGGGCGATCCTCCAGCCTATCGTTCACCTCAAGGACTTCTCCGCTGATAGGCATATCGCAATCGGAGGCGGCCTTGACGGACTCCACAACTGCGTAGACGTCTCCCATCTCGAAGCTGTCCCCTGGTTCCGGCAGTTCCACATAGACGATGTCGCTCAATTGATCTTGAGCGTAATCCGTGATTCCCGCCAGGGCAATGTCTCCTTCCAATCTGACCCACTCGTGGGATTTTGAATACCGGCAGTTTCGTTCAAACGTGAAGCTCATGGATTTCTTCCTTTCCCGTTTCAATTCAAAGCAACATCCTCAAAAAACCTTCACCAACAAATCTTCGGTCCCAATGACCAAGGCGCACCCTAGCGGCGATATAGTTGATAGGGCCAAGGAGCGTGTTCGCTCCCACACCGGCCTATCACCGACCACCGACCAACAGCCTCCTCCATAGCTCCCAGTAAGGCGGGTCATCTATTCGAATAGGGCGCATAGGCTCGGGAAGCCAAACCTGTACCGTAGGCTGTGAAGTCGGCTCAGGAGTCACAACGACTGCCTGAGCAGCCACCTGGGTTTCGTTGACAGGACCGAAGCCCGCTTTCCTCAACTCTTCGTCCTTGTATCTCGTCGTGCTCATATAGGTTGCCGTGGCTTCCAAAGCGGTATGTTCTTCTATAAGTTGTTCGACATTCGCGCTCACGGCCTCAATCTCACGCTCAACGCGATACTGCTCCAGAGCTCGCCCTGCAAACGCCACAATGAAAAACACCAGTATCGTGGCTAGCACCACGATACCCACCTGATTTGAATAAGGGAACTCAGAGAAGCGTTTCCTGGGCATGACTCCACCTCGCTACAACTATGATAACTCATCTCTTTCCAGGTGTCAACCGAGGAGTCGTGTATGCAACCGAATCCCGAGCGAGAGACGCTCGCTTTGACTTATCCACACTCAGGATATACAATCAGAGCGCATCAGTAGCATCCTCGGGAGGAACTAGATGGCAATGACAACATCAAAGCGGCTGCATGCGCTTGTCATCGGGATAGGCCTGGGAGTATACCTCGGCCGTTTGGTGGCAGAAACACTCGTCTCTCCCCTTTCCTGGGAAGTCATTGCGCTTATATCGGGTCCCCTCATGGCGATCAGCCTTGGTATCGTGTTGCTGGCGAACCAACGATCTATCAACCTGAGGCCTCTGCTGATTCTATACACCTACGCTCTATCTCCCTGGAATCACCTCGGATTAGCAATCGGCGTCGGCCTGACGGCTTTGGCCTCGTGCACCATAGCAAACCTGAGAGATGAAGACACGGCACGACGAGGCACTATCGCGGATCTGTTAATAGCTTCGCTGGCTCTGATCATCTACATCCAGACCCTATCGCCCACGGTGCTACCAGCAGATGCCGGTGAGTTTCAGCTAGTATCTTATGTTCTGGGGATTGCGCATCCTCCCGGCTATCCCCTCTACACTATGCTGGCCCACCTCTTTACCTGGCTGCCAGTAGGAGATCCAGCCTATCGAGTCAGCCTTTTCGCGGCCATCACCAGCGCTCTTACCCTCGCAGTGGTCAGTCGCACTATACGGAAAGCCTCCGGTTCCCTCTGGGGAGGAATTGCTGGCGCTTTCATCCTGGGCAGCTCCGCTACCTTCTGGGCCCAAAGTACTACCGCAAACATCCGCAGCCTAACCGCTCTTCTCACTGCCCTGAGTCTTCTAGCGCTAACGCACTACATACAAGAACCCAATGAGCGCCGTCTGGGGCTCTTTGCGCTTTGTTTCGGCATGGCAGTAACTCATCATTCCTCCCTTCTGCTCCTGGTTCTTCCCTTCGCCGCCACCCTGCTGGCGTCCGACCCTGGCCTCCTGAACAATCCCAAGCGCTGGCCACGTCCTCTCCTCACATTCGCAGTTCCTTTCATCGTCCTGCTCTATCTCCCCATCCGCAGTCTGATCGGCACTCCCTTCGACCCGGCCCCCATCCGCAGCCTCAACGACTTCCTCCAGCATGTGCTTGCGCTCGGTTTTCGAGGCGACATGCTCTACTTCACCACCAGGGAGGTCCTCGGCACTCGCACCGGCATCACCTTGGAGATACTGCGGCTACAATTCGGATGGGGCCTGCTTATCCTGGCCCCCATCTCCCTTTCCGTACTCTCTCTCCGCCATTGGAAGCTCGCTCTCCTCTACGGCGGTGTATTCCTGATCAACGTTCTGTCCGCTTTGACCTATCGCGCCCCTCAGACAGTGGAGTACCTGATCCCAGCCTACGTTGCATTGGTAATCATCATCGGACTTGGCATCAGCGAGGGAATCAAGCACTTAGAGTCACGCAAGGCCTGGGCCGGAGCTCTGGTGGGTCTGACATTGCTACTGGCAGGAACCAATCTCGCGCACAACTACCCCAGCTTCGCCACTCTTAGCCACGACTACTCTGCCCGCAACTATGCTGAGACTATCCTGAACGCCGCCCCCAGGGAAACAGTCATTCTATCCAATTGGCACCATGCCACGGTTTTCTGGTACCTACAAGAAGTAGAGGCTCTACGGCCTGACGTATCCGTTCGGTACGTGTACCCAGAAGGCGCAGCTTCCATGGCCGAGACAACTACGCGCCGAGTCCAGGAGGAGATTTCTCAGCGACCGGTGATCGTCACCAATTCCTATCGCGAATACAGCACCACGCCCTATCGATTCGTGCCCTTCCACGGCGCGTATCTCGTATTCGCGGAGCCACCCATGAGCCTCAATCAGGATCTCAATAGGCTGGATACCAATCTCGGTGACCGCATCCACCTGCTAGGATACCACTTGGAGCAAGACACACTATCACCCGGCGATGCCCTGATCGTTCGCATACACTGGCAGCCCATGGTCAAGTTAGATCGCGACTACTCTTTCTTCGTGCAGGTATTGGGTCCGGATGATGTCCTGGGACAAGAAGATATCACGCACCAGGCTGCACGCTATCAAGTAGGCGAGATCATAGTGGACGAGTACCACGTTCCCTTGCTGATGACCGCCCCTCCCGGAGAGTACCGGCTCATCACGGGCGTCTACTTCACTCTCACAGAGGGAGGCTGGGAACGCCTCTCTAGCCAAGAAGGCAGCGACCATGTAGTGCTCTCAATGGTGCAAGTCCAGGCAATGCAGACTCCTCCTGTAAGTGCCCACCCCATGCTCGAGGTCTTCAGCAACGGTGTCCGCCTGATAGGAGCCGACATAGATAGTAGTATCGGAGGAAGCCAGCGTCTATACCTGCACTGGTGGCTACCGAAAGACCTAGGTGATGAACTGCAGATAGCCATCCACGAGGCTGCTACTTCTCTGGCGACTGGCCCATTGAATCACTCCCAGCAAGAGGGCTACATCACCACGAGTCTCGATATCCCACCGCACGCAGGTTCACTCTGGGTCGAACTTCGCTCTGACTCCGCTGGAACCTCAGTACCAGTGCTAGGGCCATGGAATCTGCCGACTCGATCGCGAATTCGACTACCATCTTACCCCGCCGACGCCCGCTACGTCCCGCTGGGCGGACAAATGGTATTAACCAGCCTCAGATACGATCAACTCGGCCCGATAGCAGGAAGTACGTATCGTGTTCAACCAACGTTTCTGTCTCAGAGACCCATCACCAATGATTACAGAGTGTCCCTAAGCCTGCACAGCGATGGCGGCACGCGGATTGCCCAGCACGATTCAGTACCAGCCATGGGAGCCATTCCCACCCTCAAGTGGATGCGGGGGTGGTCTGTCACCGATCCACACATGATCGAGATTCCCAGCGATGCTTCAGGCTCAGCTACGCTACGGCTGACTATCTACGATGCTTTCACACAGCGCCCGCTAGCAGTTCTGGATGATCGACTGGTGAAGGCGGGCCAGGGACTGCATATAGACTTGGTCACAATGCAGATAAGGCCAAGAGAGCAGTAGCAGAGGAGATAACTCCGTTTTCCGAGAGGTACGGTTACTACTGGGGGTTATTGCACGGTCACTTGCGAAGATGATAGATAAACTCCAAAGCCCTCACCAGTCCCCGCATCCACCAGTTCCACAGCCAGCACGTAGACGCCTGGCGGCGTGTCCACCTGGGTAGGCAAAGAGTAGAGCTCCTCAATAAGAGCATACTGAGGCCATGTAGAAGTGGAACACTCAGGAGTAATTGGCAATCTACCAGAAAGACTAACAGCTTTTCCATCCAGATCCAGCAATCCCAGACGACAGGCATAGCTGCGTGTAGGGGCTTCAGTAGCAGCCCACATCACGCTCACCGCAATCGTCTCTCCGGCGTGCACCTCGCTCGTGGCAGCCTCCATCTTCTTCAAGGCCAGCTCGGCGTCGTACTGGTGAACCACTCGCTTCACCGGTCGAACAGTCGGCATAGTCACACTCACATCTTGCACAACAGCGGAACCTATGGGCGACAGCGAGGGGAGCTCATAAAGGATGACCTCCAGGCCATATCCCATTCCTGGAGCTATTCCCTCAGGCAATGACAACACCTGGTGATCGGTCACCTCATCGCCAGGCTGCCAGATACTGGTAGGATAAGCCCCACAGAAAGGCGGCAGATCCCTCGAAGCGATCACCTTCCCGCGAGAGTTCCTTAAGCGTAGCGACAGAGCGTAGCTCCGATCCAATGCATCTCGACACTGCCAGGTCAATTGCACTCGCAGTTTGCCTTGTTCGACCTGCGTGCTCCAAACCCCGGTCAAAGCAATGGCAGGACCGAAATCGCCCAACGCCGGTTCACTCGCCTCTAAACGCCCTCCGGTGAGAACCCGTATCGGGCGGAGACAGAGCGTACTCAAGGTCTCGCCCCTATCGTTTTCCGGCCTGACCTCGCCTTTCTCACCCAACACAGTCACCGTCAGAAGATACTCACCCGGCGGAACGTCAACAGGAACAGATAGACGATGCACTGTCCATTTGCCAGTGAGTGGTTGTACATTCTCGCTGTAAGG
The DNA here is from genome assembly GCA_022013675.1 of Anaerolineae bacterium. Classification (GTDB taxonomy): domain Bacteria; phylum Chloroflexota; class Anaerolineae; order JAKLPW01; family JAKLPW01; genus JAKLPW01. The sequence continues at coordinate 15,654 of JAKLPW010000273.1, forward strand.
ATAAGAGACACCGAAGAGATGCTGGGTCGTACCACTCAGTTGCACTAGAACTCTCGAAGGCGAGTCTGCCTGGCCCTCCCACTGAAGGGTAACCTCCACCACATCCCCAGCATTCACCTCGTCAGCGGAGAAAGCGTAGCTGCCTAGTCTCAGATCCTTGCCAAAATGCACCCCATTGGGGTTGTGGTGCAGGTATGGCAAACGACCGAAGTCCATGGTGAGATTTTCCTCACCTCCCATGTCAGGCGGCAAAGCTCTGCTCACCTGGAAGACAAGCGCCAGGACAATAACCAGGCCCGTTGCCGTCACAAGGTGAAGCACTATCTGAGACCTCGACCACGGACGCCCCAATAGAAGAAGCAATAGGACGGCAGCGAGTGACATACATTCCAGCACTGCTCGCTCAGGTGTTCGACCGAAGTAGAGATCCACCTCGTGCTCGCCCTCGGGCAGAAGGATGCGAAGACAGCCGGTCCCCTCGGTAGCATCAAGTTCTACTCGCTTCCCATCAACACGAGCCTGCCAGCCCAGATAGTAGTGCGTCTGAAATGCCAGGACTGCCTCAGCGGATGAAACCTCGACAACCCATCGCTGTCTAGTGGCACCGGCTGATAGGAGATTCATCTGGCTCACCTGCCCCGTCAGAACCAGAACTGCCGGCCTGTCCTCCCCAAAAACGTAGTACACCGATGAATAGGGCCGAGGGACCACGGCGCTCGGCAGATACTCGTGTCGCACTGTGGTACCGATGTTGCCAGTGAAAGCTTCGTAGAGCATCAGTCGCTCAGGCGTGACCTCGCAATCCCTGACCAGCAGCCTCTCAGGACGCAGCCCGACCATGCCAAGTACACCCACCAAACCTGCCAGTACCAAAGCAATCCATTGCCGCCTCCGACCAAGGCGCATCACCAGGAATCCAGCCACCCAAGCGGCCCCAAACGCCTGCACAGACAAAAAGCGCCATGGAAACTGAGTCAACTGTAGCAGTGGTACATTCTCCCACACCACTCGGGACAGAGGCGTGATCATCCAGGTGGTGATCAGCAACACCAGACATGCACTAACGCTCTGAATCTCTGGGCGCCGCCGCTTCCACCACCAGATCAGGCTGACCACCATCCCGCCAACCGCCAATAACGCCTGCCCTAGCCCCATGCTGAAGGGCGTATGGTGCCCATCTATAGTATAGTCGAAGTAAATCCGCCATTGCACCAGGCCTGCCCAGCGGAAGTGCTCGCCGAAGTAGAAATAGCCCGTAGCCATTTCCTGAAGCTGCACCCCTCCCCGTTCCATCAAGGCTGGCACCCAGAACCAGGCGCTCAATGCCGCGCCCAGTGCCCCAGCCGCCAGGCAAAGCCTCAGGAAACGCAGTCGGCTCGATTTCTTGCTCGGCAACAACGTCAGGCCGTACAGGATTACGAACGGGGTAAAGATCATGGCCGAGATGTTATGAGTGAGCATGAGGCAGCCATAAGCCAGAGCCAGCGATGCCAACCGCCTGGCCAAAGGTTGCTCGCGGAGAGATAACAGAGCCCAGAAGATCAGAGGATAGAAGACGAAGGCCCAGAATTCGGAGAGTGAGTCCCCTCGCACATATACATTGACCAGATGAAAGGGAGCGTAAGTATATGCTGCGGCAGAAAGAAGAGCCGCTGCCTCGTCTCGCGTGGCCCGGCGTACGAACCCGTACATAGCAGCAGAGGCAGCCAGCATGCCAAGTGTCTGCGTCAGCTTCAAAGCAGCAGTGTAGCCGCCCCCCAGCAAGGAAAAGAGAGCTGCCACGTAGTATGGAAAAGAAGCATAAAAATTGAAAAGGGGATATCCCAGGCCATAGGCAGCATCCGGCATCCAGCGTACCGGAAACCCGCCCTCGCGGAGTGCCACCACCAGTTGATGCAAACGCTGAAGGAGAAAAGGGCTATCTCCCCCCGCTCTGGTATTAACAATCCCTGGGCCTATGAGTGGCAGACAAGCAATCGAAGCGAAAAAGAGCGCCAGCAAGAGACCTCTTTGTCGCTTGCAGACGCTCCTCCATTCGCACTTCAACCCCACCATCTCAGTCCCCCCAGGACAGCCGAAGTCTCACAGGCGGGACCGCAACTGGCGCAATCCGAGAGGCAGGATCAGGGCAATCAGAGCAACCAGGATTCCAGTGTATTCCGAGAGCCCTCCGCTACTCGTCTTCCCAGGAGATGGCATATTGGTCGGCGTAACCTCAAGCTCCGCTGTCCCGCTCGGCGCGACAGTTGCTGTTGCCGGTGTAGTTGGCGTGGACGTAGGGGCTATGCGCACACCGAAAGCGATCTCGATGCTCTCCCCCTCAGGGATGATGATAGCCCAATCGCCAGGTGAAGTTGAGACATACCCCTCGGCTGCGCTACCAGAGACAATGTACCTCCCACCAGATGCCATGAAGACATGCGGCTCGCTGCTTCCGTCGGTAACATGAGTATCCAGTGTCTCCCGCTGGAAGTCCATCAGCCTGATCTCTGTCCCTGCTACCAATCCCTCACCCTTGTCTCGCAGCCCGTCCGCATTGGCATCAGCAAAGGCGAGCACGCCGATGCGGCTCATAATCGGCGTAGGAGTAGCTGTGGGGGTCATCGTAGCCGTAGGCAAGGGTGTATTGGTCGGCGTCGGGGTGATAGTAGGCGTGTTCGTAGCCTTGGGCGTATTGGTGGGTCGAGGAGTGGGGCGGATGATCGTCAGACAGGCATCGTCCCAGTAGGAGTCATTGTGTTTCAGTCTCCACTCGGCCTCCCCCTTGACAAAGCAAGTAACGGCATCAGCCTGGGCCCGAGCCTCAACCGTGATCTGTGTCCACTTGTCCAACACCATATTCGCTTCCGACCAAACGATATTGGGCGAGGTCCAATCGGTGCCACCCGTCGGGTCAATACCAACATAGGTGCGATACTGCCCGCCATCCGAGGTCCCCGGGTCGGACTCATTGCTGCTCCATGCCTGCACCCAAATGCTAAAGGTACACTGGCTATCCTTGGGCACACCCACACGCTGCCAGAGGCCTGCCTTGTGAGTGCCAAAGGTAGTGAAGAATTTCTGCGAGAAATTCCCTCCGTGCACCCGTCTCGTACCATACCGGCTAGCATCCTCAGGCTTATACTCTGGACGCAGATTTAAGCCATCGCTCGCGAAAGGGCCATCTTGCCAGAATGGGGTCCAACCATTGGCCACCTCTATCTCGCCCACACCACGAGTGGAAAATCCATCTTCAAAGCTTGCATTGGGCAGGATATTGCCCGGACAGTCCGCTTGCGCGGAAGGCGCGGCTACTGCTGAAACGGAGATGGATACAAGTATGGCCACCACTGTCATTATGTTCACTACTGCTCTTCGTTGCATACTGCTTCTTCCTCCTAGCTTCCCCTCTTGTCAATAGCCACCGGTATCTCGACGTGATCCCCCATGGCGCGTCCCGCCTCATCAAGCAAGGCAAGACGCTCCAACGTCTGCAACTCATAGAGTCCAACAACTATGCGGTGTTCTCGGGAATCGAATGGCTCCGACAAGGAAATAAAGTGATCATCTACGATTATGTCACCAGTTCGCCACTGCGACGTCAGGTAATAGCCTCCCGCAGGAAGTGAATCCCCTGACGCAACCATCTGCCCACCGCGCGTCACGTGGACAAACACAGTGTAGCTAACGTCCAGAGGCTCAGTTGCCTGCCAGATCAGCCTTACGCGTACCCCCTGGGATCCTTGAGGCGACACCTCAGAACCCAGCAGCGAGATTCCTTTCTCGAACTCGCAATTCAGGTTTCGTGTTATTGGCCTGTTACGCTGCCCCAGATAGACAACGTACAGAAGCCTGGCTTCCTCTTCCAGATCACCTCGCTCCATTGCTCCTTCACGAACGGAGATGACCGAATCCGCCGGCAGCAGGCCAATCTGCTCAACGGGACGTTCAAACGGCCACAGCAACAACATAACGTCATCGAATGAACCAACACCGCTTGGCATACCACCATCCGTTGGCAGTATCGCCAAGCCATCCGACTCAGGAACTAGATACCGCACCGACGCCCAGTCTTTCCACAACCGCTCAGCCAGATAGACACGGCGCTGCGGTAAAGGTGATGCACTCGGAGAAGTCAACCCCGGCCCACTCCAGCCGATTCCCAGGAAGGAATTGATCTCGGCACACATCTCAACCGCCCCGGTCTCGAATTGGTAATAGGCCACCTCGCTCCTGGAATGTTGACGGAAATAGTCGACCCATGTGCCCCCAAGGCTGAGCGCCAGTACAACAATGGCAGCCGCCAAAGCAACTCCTCGGGAAACACGCCCCGCGATGATCCGTTCCCCGGCCTCCAGCGCCACGGAGGGAATCACGCAAAGCAAAGGCAAAACCCCCACCCCACGCAGGAAATGTGGAGCATCCTCTGCCAGCACCGTGGGCAGCCACATCACAACCACCCAGATCAAGAGGAAGACGTACGCCTTCTCTCCACGGATGGCCTTCATCACCAAGATCGCGATTCCTGCCACAAAAGCCACCGCCAGCATGGGATCAAACACCGGCCGAAGGGGCACGTTGTGCCGAGGTATGAAATCCCCGCGATGGGTAAATGCCAATGTGCTGCGCACGATGTGCCGTGCCAGCGTTCCCCAGAAGTCCCCCCCGTTGATGGCTGGATTTGTTATGGCTACCTGCCCACCTCTACTCAACATGGCCTCCCAATGGCCAAGCAGATAGATACCAAGAGGCGACGCGATCACCAGAGCCACCGCTACGAAGAGAATCACACCCTTCCAGGGTAATGATTCCCGATGGCGGACAATTACGTAAAGAGCATAAACGGCCAACGCCACCAAAACGACCCTGGCGGCAAGATATGTGTAGAAAAGTAGTCCGCAGAAGAACCCGCCCAGAGCGAAGTCTCTTCTTCTACGCGAACGCATTCCGCGCCACATCCACCATACAGTCAAACCCGCGAACAGAGGTAGGGAACCCGCGCGGAACCCCACGCGACTGAGATTAATCGGCCACACAGTGATAGCCATCACCAGTGCCGACCAGAGCGCTATCCGTCGTCCGAACATCTCCCGCGCCATGGCATAGACCACTGGTACTGTAACAGTCCCCAGAATGGCCGACACGATGCGAATTGCGCCCGGCGTTCGACCCAGGACATCCACGGAGAGAGCAATCAGATATATGAACAGCGGCTCCCGCCCGTTGTTAGCCTCAAAGAACAGGGGCGTGCTACCACTAAGCACCTTCAGAGCATCAAGACCATTGAAGGCCTCATCATGATAAAGACCTGGTGGGAGGTGTCCTAACTCATAGAAACGCAGTGCTCCCGCCAGGACTACTAATCCCAATATCGCTAACCATTCCACCCTCGCGAAACGGTGACGATGGCGCTCACGCAAATCGCAGCTACCTCCCCTGTGTACTGCTCGGGCAAACACGGGCCAATTATATCATAAGCCTGAGGGTTGTCAAAGACCTAGGGCACATCCACTGTCAAAGCAACAACCACTACTATCATCCGCCCAACCAAACTACGCCGCTCTCCATTGAGTGCGGCGTTCGAAGAAGCCAAATGCGATATGAGTCATGTCAGACACACTCGGTTGGCTGACTTTTCATGTCAGCCCCAGTGAATCAATCATCCCTCAATCCTATCATGCGCCAGACATAGATAACGCGCTGGATGGCCGTCAGGTTTGCGAAGATCGCGAGAACCCAAAGGGCTATACGCATCTGCTTTGTCAATAGCCCAATGACCAGGACCACTACACGCTCAATGCGCGTGAAAAGGCCAACTTCGCACTCCACTCCTACGCCCTCAGCCCGGGCTCTCGCATAGCTTACCAGTAATGATCCAATGATAGCTGCATAGATCAGAATAGCTAATTCGGTGTTTGCTTCCCTTATGTACAGTATCAGAAGCCCACCGTAGATAGTAGACTCTGAGAAACGATCCATAACTGAATCCAGATAAGCCCCGAATCGACTAGACTGCTTCATCTCGCGTGCTAATGTGCCATCCAGACCATCAAAGGCCGCCGCAGCCAACACCAGAATGCCCCCAATTTGGAGATTCCCAAGGGCAAGTACGTACGCCACGCCTATGTTCAACAAGAATCCTATAACAGTGAGCAAGTTGGGCGAAATTCCTAGTCGGCCCATGAACCTCGCGATTGGCAAAATGAACCACCGAGTTGCCCTACGCACCCACTGACTGATCATCCAAGCCCTTTCTGTGTCGTTAAACGCTACAACGCACTTCCCACTGCCCCTATTCCATAAACAAGGGTATATTACAACCATTGAAAGGCCTTGTCAAAGCCATTGACAGTGGAGCCAGAGTAGTGTATAGTGGAGCCGACAATCGGTCCGCGTGCGCGAGCAAACTGCCTCAGATGACTTGACTATCCACAGAGGAGTGCCATGATCAACTCCAAACTCGTAGAGTATCACCCGCGCATGATCGACATTCCACAGAACGAAAGGCCCAGAGAAAGGTTGCGTAACCACGGGGCGCAGGCCCTTTCAACTACCGAACTGATCGCAATTCTTCTCCGAACCGGAACAAAAGAGCGAAATGCACTGGAACTTGCTCAGGGGATACTGGCTCGCTTCCAAGGGCTGATGGGGCTGTCCCGCGCAAGCTTCGCGGAGATTTGCACCGAGAACGGCATGGCTACTGCCAAGACGGCACAACTCAAGGCCGCCCTTGAGATTGGCCGCCGTCTGCTCGTCGCTTCCCCGGAAGAGCGCCCGCAGGTCAAGTCTCCAGCGGATGCAGCCCATCTACTCATGGCTGAGATGAGCATGTTGGAACAGGAGCATCTCCGCGTCATCTTGTTGGACACGAAGAACCATGTCCAGGGAATGCCGACGATCTATCAGGGCAACGTCAACACGTCCCTTGTCCGAGTCGCCGAGTTGTTCAAGGAGGCGATAAGAGCCAACTGCCCGGCCATCATTGTGGCCCACAATCACCCCAGCGGCGACCCGACACCATCGCCAGAAGACGTCCTGATAACAGAACGGATAGTAGAAGCCGGACGTATCCTGGATATAGAGGTTCTGGATCACCTGGTAATCGGACACCAACGATTCGTGAGTCTCAAAGAACGAGGCCTCGGCTTCAAGTAAGGAGGAAAGAGAGATTGCCAATCACCCTTCCTTCCAGACACAACGACACGCTCAAAGCGGTAATGGAGCGAGTGAATGTTGATAGAGAGCTGCACCAGCTCTGGAAGTGTTCCAATATAAACGCTGTGGACCGCTCGCACATCAGCGACCATGGAGAGGTTCACATCCGGATTGTGTCCAACATTGCCCTGAAGATCTGCAGGCTCTTATCAGAAGGCGGTGTTGAGATGAGCGTGGTCACCAATTATGGTATGACCAATGATGACGCTGAGATCGTCGTCGTTCTGGCGTGTTGCCTGCATGATCTTGGGATCAGCGTACACCGTCATCATCACGAGGAATTCAGCTTGTGGCTGGCGCTGCCAAAGATCAAAGAGCTCCTGTCTGGGATCTACGATCTTGAGCAACTCATCATCATGCAATCTGAGATCCTTCACGCTATAACGGCCCACCACTGGAATGAAACCTGCCTTACCATCGAGTCGGGCATCGTCAAAGTGGCAGACGCATTGGACATCACCAAGGGCCGTTCGCGAATTCCTTTCGAAGCTGGCGCCGTAAACATCCACGCCGTCTCTGCTGCAGCCATTGAGAGCGTGGCTCTCAAGAGAGGCAATACCAAACCGGTCCTAATCGAGATTGTCATGAACAACTCGGCGGGCATCTTTCAACTCGATGAGCTACTCAAGCGCAAACTGGCCAACTCTAGCATCGCGCCCCACGTACAGGTCACGGCTCACATAGCGGGCGAAACAGAGAAGAGTCTCATTGAGGTATACGCCATCTAGAGGAGGTTCTCCTGACATGGGCAGAATCAGTCAGCCCCTCCCCGTGAAGCTCATCGTCCCCATGTTCGCGGGAGATAAAGCACTGTTCCTCGTGGCCGAGTCGCGACTTGAAGAAACGTTTGGCCCCATAGACTATCGCAGTGGTACGCTCCCCTTCATGCATACGAGCTATTACACCCCGGAGTTCGGCCTCGCCCTGCTTCGGAAGTTCGTCGCCTTTGAGAGACTAATAGATCCGTGTAGCCTGGCGGACGTTAAGCACGAAACGAATGCCCTGGAGCATGAGCTGGCATCGAACGGGAAGCGACGCATCAACCTCGATCCCGGCTATATCTCCCAGAGCAAATTGGTGCTTGCCACGACCAAGAATCACAGCCATCGCATCTATCTCTGTAAGGGAATCTATGCCGAGGTAACACTACGCTACCAGAACAAAGCCTTTCGCCCCTGGGAGTGGACGTATCCTGACTATCGTACGGAGGAGTATCTGGAGATCCTTGAGGAGATACGGCGGATCTACGTGGAGCAACTGCGTGCAGGAAATGCGCCCCATTCCAGTGACTCTTGAGATGAAGTATCTACTTGCACAGTAGAGACTAACTGGCAATGCGCAAGTAAATGGGATTGGAGAGAGCCTCCACCCACAGAGCCGCTGGCTCCGTTTTTAGGTCAGCTTCTGGCGGAGCGATCACTTCTACTCGCAGGTAGTTGGTATCGTTCACCTTCAGGGCATATCCATACGTGAAATTATCATCCTCTATCCCTACCAATGCTAGTTCCCCCTGGGCTGCAACAAACCGCAACATCATGCCACCCGCGCCAGTAACCTTGATGGAGAACTTCACCTCGGTCCCTCTTGGCACACGCAGATCATCTCCCGCCACGGCCCTCACGTCACCACACACAGCAGCAAGATAGACTCTTGGACCATCATCAGGGTTACTGTTAACAAAGACGTGTCCTGCCCGGATACCATCCAGAATGCCATTCACCGAAAGCTCTGTCGCATAGACCCAAGTAGTTGGCGCCCCGATGATAACCGGGCTGGGGTCTTTGTCTGGAGCAGCCATGTGGCAGTCACTCCCCCCTACGATCGTGATGCGTCTTCCCTTGCGCAAACGCTCGTCCCAGAAAGCAAGCGACTGATAGTTGTTCACAAACCAGTATGCCTGCCAAGCCTCAATGCAATCATACCCGCTGATGGGATCAAATGTCCATGGAGGGCCCTCCTCCTTGGGATGATTGATGGATACCAGCGAGCCTGACCTACTGGCTTCATCGATGATTCGCTGCATGTCCGCCGCGCAGCCAGCACGAAAATCGTGCCACTTCTCTATCCCCCATACATTGGCATGACCGTAGTACGTTGTGATCTCCTCGCCGGGAATCAGAAGTAGATCGGCGGTAGCATAACGGGCGAACTCCCTCAAATGACTGATAGTATTGTGATCCGTGACGGCCAGGAAATCCAGCCCACGTGCACGAGCTGATTGCACCAGATCACCTATGGTTCCCGACGCATCACTGTGATGGGTATGACAATGCAAATCCCCTTTGTACCAGCGCGTGTCACTACACAGAACACCGGCATCGTAGGGCTCCACTTCAGGTATAGGTTCCGATTCACCGTGGATCATCTGCACCACTGCCCGATAGTGACATCCTCTTGGGACGATGCGATACAGCCCTAACATGATACACCAGCGACCAGAATGGATAGGGCCCGCCAAATACCCGGGTGTCGCCTCGTGAAGCCCGATGCTGAACTCATGACGAAAGCTTCCACTGGTACCCCGGAATCCCCGAGCGGTAATAAACTCACTGCCGCGCGAATCGAAAACGCCTAGGTCAATCACATTGCCTGACGGGGCCCATAGCTCGGCCCCCGTCTCATCGCTGTACTCGTAGCGCAAATCCAGACGCACTATACCGTCAGGCACAGCAAATGGCAGCAGAAGGTAGTCCGATTCTTGTTTGTCCGCCTGACTGACGAATCCCTCGAACGTATAGGTCTCATCTTTCAAGATAGGGATAGGAATCGAAGCCATATCTTTTCTCCAGATGCTCGCCCACCCACCAATAGGCCACCTATCCAGTGCCGCTCAACCGACTCCTATTCTACAATCAGGTTGATCTCGGAAATCAAACTATCGTAGTCCCAACCCGAGGCATAGACTTGAATGGACTCGATTCTTGAGGGCGTGATGGGCATGACATCTAGTAGGTTCTCTGATTCATACATGTACCACCGTCCCCTCGGAATAATCTGCCCATAGGTGGTCGGATTGTTAGTTACATTCTGGTAGTAGAAACCATGCACCCATTCGGCCTCGCTGTTATATGCGTCCCGGTACCTCAATCGAATCATCAATGGGTACTCTGAACTCAGATACCCACCTCCAGACAGGCTCTGATACTGAAGCTTCACCATGACACGGACCTTAACAGAAATAGGAGGATCTGGCAAGGCACTGTTGATCACCTGCTCAATGGCCGTTTCACAATGGTCTCCATCACCTCCCGTACGCACGAAGCGAACAGCACGACGTCCCTCTTCCCAGACCAACATCACTTGGCCATCTATCTCGCCCCCGTCCAATCCCTGATCATTGTAGGCGTTCCACCCAGTTTCCAGGGGCTCGCTGAACGCTCCATTCCGTATCAGATCCTTGGCAGCAGGCATCGGGGGCATGGGGGCCTCCCCAATAGTCACTATCGTTCGTTGACGTTGTTCGAGCCTCACCTCGCTCCCCATCGCCGTCACGGAGGCCTCTCCACGGGTTACGATGATTTCCGATTGATCGTTGCTCACTTCCACACGATAGCTGCCGTCCTCTGCCAGCATAGTTCTAGCCTGAAGAGAACGAACTTCGAAATGGAGCGGGACGTCGTGCGAAATTGCTCTTCCCACACCAATTCTCCCACCATTCTCGTAAAGCACGATGCGACCGGGATTTGGACTAAACCCGAACTTGGGAGAACGCATCTCCTCCAAAGTGATGCGAGTGTCAGGGAAAAGGCGCATGGAGCTATGATCAAAGAAAGTAACGGCGGCCTCGGAGGTCTCATCCACAATGATGACGCTTCCTTCCGGGACTGCCATACGCTCGCCTTTAACCACAGGCTTGGCAGTGGCGTTACCGGGGATATCCACGACCACCGTGCCAACCAGGGCTTCCACTTCGGCATCATAAGTATTGGTGGCATTCATCAGGTACGAGCGCACACCCCACGGGACAACCACTACGAGAATGCAGAATACGGCAAAGGCCGTCAACAGGACAGCCCAGGCAAGTCTTTCTGGATTACTTTTCATCTAGAAACGCACCTCGAACTGCTTGAACTCTCCGATGGGATCCTCCCACGTTACATCCACATCCTCGACCCTGGCCCACCGGGGACCAGTGTGAAGCCACGTCACCAGTCGACGGGTGGAGGCTTCTTGGCCCTCCGCCACGATTTCCACCGTTCCATCCCATCGGTTTCGAACGAATCCCAGCACCCCAAGCTCTCTAGCCATCTCAAGGGTGTAATAGCGGAAACTGACACCTTGGACTCGCCCCCTTACAATGGCGCGAAAGCGTACTCGGTTCGCCACTCTGCTATCCCTCACAAAACACCGGCGACTGCCATCTATCTCGGCGATCCAACCGGTGAAGCCCAGCTTCGTGTGCTAGGCGAGATCTACTTACACTCCCTGGCTACTCCTCCATGTTACTGTATACCTTGTAGCTATCCAGTGGCGGAACAAAGAGCTCGACCACGTATTCTCCAGAGACTCCCATTGGCTCAGCGAAGCCAACAACGAAGTCTTTCACCACGGCATCTAGCACCTCCTGCGACAGACTCTCGCAGCGATCCTTCCATATGAGGAAAGTACCATAGGTGCCCTCCTCTGTGTAGTGCAAATCGATTTTCCCAACACACACGGGCAGACCATCGTCTCCTTTTTGTTCCTGATCGTGCAAGGCATACTGCTCAGAGGTTGGAGTACGAACCAGTCGTCTCAGTTCAAAATTCATTCGGCACCCCCTGTGTTTGGTTGTCCGCGTCTTGTTCCAGACTATGCCTCCAGGTCCCAGTCGAAGCCCTCCTCCGGCATCATCAGATCATCGTCCAACTCGCAGGTCAGCATATCCAAGGAAGTAGTCCCAATCTCCCACTCAGCAAGAGCCTCCTCCGAGGACTCCCGAATCAGATCATCGTCGGATTCGCAGCAAGTGAACAGTATCTCTCTGGCCTGTTCTCCCCCAATCTGACCTAGGGCCCAGATTGCTGCCCGCTGCACTTCCTCATCTCGATCCTCAACAAGTCGGCTCAAGACCGGTACTGCCGCTCTTGCCATCAGTTCGCCACAAGCCCGCGCTGCCTCAGAACGGAACCCTGGGTCATCGTTGCTCAGCTCGCTAATAACCGTGCCTCTCCAGAATATATCTGCACTGCGCCCCATGGCGAAGAGGGCACTGATGCGCATGAGACGGTTCTCATCTCCATAGGCCGCGTCAATGATCTGCCGCAGGTTATCCACACTCATGTGGGCAATGGACTCAATCGTCCGACGACGAACTCCCAGATATTCCCGAGAATTGTGCACCACAGTTGATAGTGCCTCGCTAATCGTAGCAGAGCGCTGCGCATCCAACTCTCCCATCTCAGCCAAATACGCGAAACGACCCAGCGAGATGGCGGCTGCCTCCCGCACTACTACAGAGGGATCCTCTAGCAGCATCTTAACGAGAGGCTGTACCAGTGACGGAGACTCGTCCTCCCATAAGCCCTCGACCGCGGTCCTACGCACCTCCTCGTCCTCATCGTCCAGACAGTGCTTAAAAACGGCTCCGAAGTCCATCTCGAAATTCGACTCTGCCAGCTCCACCAGCGATTGAAGAAGCTGCTGCCGCCTTTCGACGCTGGCAAGCGACCACCACTCCATGAAGATGCGAGATTCCTCTGGCATCATGCCCGACAGTAAGTGCAAATCGCTAGGCGGCAGGGGATCAGTTTGACCAAGAGCCTTCCCCAACAATTCCCTGAAACTCATTTCCTCTTGCGTAGGCCCAGACATCTCACTCCGTCCTGGTTCCTCCTCGTTCACACACGGCTATCCCTCTCAGTCCCAGTAGAAGACTCGCGTCTCACTAGTCGGACTCACGGAGACACCATCACGGCCACCATCCGGCTTCGCTCCCGTTTGACGCATCACTGTAACATCCCACTGAAATCCGGGTTGCCCGGGATCTGGACTACGGTGAAGCTCCTTAGGAACCCGCCATTGAAGCTCCTTCACCCACGCCCCAGAATAGTGCATTCTATCTTCTGCCCAAAAACGCAGGCTAACATCATACCACTCGTCCTCGCCCAGTGATCCAACAGCTTCCCACGACAGGATGATCTCCGTTTTGCGACCCTGAAAGCGGCTCCCGTCATCAGGACCGCTCAACTGCGGTGCCGGTGTTGACTCTGCCGTCTCCGTAGGCAACACGAGCGTAGCCGTGTACGTGGGGACTGGTGTGCTGCTGTGCGTGGGCGAAGCAGCAAGTGTAGGAGAAGCCGTAGGCAAAGAGACAGCCGTTACCGTGGCTATCGGTGTCGGATCAGGGACAGGCGACAGTGTCTGCTCCGGCTCGCAGGTACTAGTGCTAGTGGATACAACCGTCAATCCCTTTGTTGGTTCCACGCCATCCTCCAACACCTTGGCTGACGTCAGTGTGTCCCCAATACCAGGCAGCGGCACGACCTGGACGAGCCAGTAGACCAATACACTCAGCACTATGAAGAGCACGACGGGCAGCCTCCAGTTGTACCGGATACGTAGAGCCTCACCACACACAGGGCAGAGGTGAAGCCCCACCCGAGACTCGGCCCCGCAACAACGGCAGCGTACATACTTGCTGCCTTTCACCCCACAGCTCTCTCCACATCGAGGGCAGACTCCCGATCCCTCTGATAGTTGTTGCCCGCATGACTTACAGCGCATAGGTGTATGCTCTTTACAACACTGCTTTCTTCTCTGCCCAAATCCCTAAGGGAACCAGTCCGATCCTTTCGCTACTCTCTCGTCCACATCTTGGTCAACGAAGGGACCAGCGAGCGAAGTCCAAGTACGAAACCATCACGAAGAGACTCAGTATTACGGCGATCCCTATGAGATGCACATATCCTTCCTTCTGGGGATCAACCCTCTTGCCTCCACGAAGCCACTCGATAACGACAAAAAGCAGTCGCCCCCCATCAAGAGCTGGGAATGGGAACAGGTTGATGAGGCCAAGGTTCACGCTGAGGATAGCCGTCAAAAGCATCAGGCGAACCACGACGTTCCCATCGCCCGAACGCGCAACCTCGCTAACGATGATCCCGATGCCAACAGGCCCCGTCAAAGCCACCGGCATCTCCTCCTCAGCCTGCAGCAAACCACGCACCATGCGCATCATTCCCTGGTAGATATCCCTCAAAGCATCCCAAGTCCGCTCGAATCCTCTCGAAACGGCTGTCCACCAAGGGTACCTGATGATATCCGTTCGGATCCAGGTAGATTCGATGCCCACGCCCATGGCCCCTTCCCCTCTTGGAGGATTGACTCGCGGCGTCAGCACTACGTTTACCTCACGGCCAGCACGATCCACTGTCATGGACATCGAGCGACCAGACCGCTCCTCCACCCAGCGGCTCAATGTATAGAAGTTGTATATTGGTTCACCTTCTACGGCCACGATAACGTCGCCGAAAGAAACGCCAGCCTCATAGGCCGGAGACTGCCCCACAACCTGAATGATCTCCAACCGCTCCACTTCCATCGGCTCACCGATGAACGACACGGCAGCAAACAGCAGAACGGCCAATAGGACATTCATCGCTGATCCCGCCAGCAGAGCAACGACGCGGGCACCTCTGCCCTTCGAGTTGAATCCCTCTGGATCTGTGGGATCCTCATCCCCGGGCATGCCCGCCATGCGTACGAACCCCCCAATGGGGATAGCGTTCAGGGTGTACGCGGTGTCTCCCCGCCGGAAAAGAACTGCTATACGCGGAGGGTAGCCAAACCCAAACTCATCAACTCGAATGCCTGCAAGGCGGGCCGCCACATAGTGCCCCAGCTCATGAACATAGACCAAGATACTGAATACGACTAACGTCGAAACGATTGTCACAACCATTTACGCTCACCCTCTGTTCCTTTTGCGAATCTTAGGGCCTTACTGCTGCTATTATACCCTCTTAGACCCTAGCTGACAAGGCGGTACCTCTCAGGGAAAACGAAGCGGAAGGCAAAAGCCGGTAGCCAACCCTGTGCTTAAGTCGAGTCCGTGACCTGAATAGAAGCTTCATCCTCAGAAACGCACCAGGGTACCCTCGCCATCAGCTTCCCCTTTAAGAGCCGCCTCAATAGCTCCTTCTCGCATTCCAGAAATCAGCCGGATAATCAGTTGCGGCTGGTCTTCAATCAACTTGAAAAGGATCTTCACTTTACTTCGCATCCCTCCAGTCACATCAACGACACGAGAAGCTGCCAACAACCCCACCACCCGATCCACGTTAAGCGATGAAATTACCCGAATGGGAAAGGCATCCTTGTCGCATTGTGGGTCCCCAGTAAAGACACCATCAACCTCTCCCACAATGACCATCCTATCAGGATACAGACTTCGGGCCAGGTATGCAAAAACCTGCTCCGTCGAGACAATGGCGCAGCCTTGCTCCTCATCAAGAGCCACGTCGCCGTAGACCAGCGGCACAAGTCCACGATCTAACAGCATTCTCACTGGGAGCACTGCCATCTCCAACAATTCCCCGCTTCGGCAGAGTGTCGAAGCCGAGGGTTGCACCGAAACAACTGGAACTCCTCGCCTGAGCAGCGCATCCACCACCAGACGATTGAGTCGCTGGGCCGCGGCGCTGGTGACAGCATACCCTCGCCAATCTTTCAGATGACCCCGGTGCACGCCGTATTCTTCAGCAGCATAGTGCCCGTAGGACCCGCTGCCGTGCCCTAGTAACAGTCTCAATCTCGGACGATCTCTCAATGCTTGAGCAATCTCCAGGCTGACTCTCTCGATTACGTCCAATCTAGGAGTCTCAAGCTTGCTCTTCTCAGTGATAAGCGATCCTCCCAGTTTCAGAAACACGAGTTCACTCGACCTCAATCAGGTCCTCCTTGATCGACACCACCATACCAGTCTGTATCAAAGACACATCTACCTGATCTATCATCGGAATGCTGGCAATAATGGCGCCCACTGTCGTTACAGCATCGCCGTTTGCATTGATGATAGCCGCAGGCGATACGCCATTCCTCGCGAGACGATAGATCGTATACGAGCCGACTGTGCTTCCTTTTCCGGTAGGAAAAACCAGTATGCGTCCGGCCACGCACTCCCCCTCCAGTGCATGGCCTTGCTCAATCACAATACCCGTTTCAGGGTCTATACCGCCCAAGAACCCAATCGGTTCCAGCGAACTCAGGGCTACCCCTTTAGCGGAACCACTCACTAGTGCCCGCCCCCACAGTTTCATCCCACTACTCCCACTTCCCTGTAGTTGCCGCCTGAATACATTGCTCCAACGATCCAAATCGTACCTGCAACCCGACGTGTGATGGGGCATAGAAAGCCATTTTCGCTGAATTCGTGGCTAGAGAGTGATAGCCGAGCATCTTCACAGGAGAGACCACCAGGCAAGTGTCCGCCACAACTTGCCCTCCAGCCGCCTCAATGTGCTCAACTAGTCCTTGACGCTCTGCTTCCTCCCGAGTATTGCGCGCTGTAGTCACCCAAAGGTCTGATGTGACTCTCCTTCCATCCAGTAACTCCCCCACCCATCTGATTTCATCGAGCGATGCATGAGGACAACCTATTGAAACAAGGTCTATATGATTCACCGGCGAATTGAGGGCAGAGTATCCCTTCGAAAGATCATCTATCCGCATCACCTTCGCATCCGAGGCCAGCATGTCACTCATTCGAGCCTCAGGAGTCAGGCCATCAACATGATACAATGCAACAGCTCCACTGGCAGCCATAGCCGCACCCAACAACTTGAGTCCCGATATTAATGGCTCAGGCGGTAATTCTCCGACTCCCCACGTAGTTCGTGCCCAAGGAGCATCTCTGAAACAGAAATATGGTATTCCATTAGAGACTCGTTGACCGACTAGATATCCGAGGGCACCAAAATCGGAGAGAGAGCTGACACTGCATCGCACATCAATCCTGTAGTTCGCGAGACGGTAATCGTCGAGATGCAATCCATACTCCGCTGTTCGGCCAACCATGGCAGATGCCAGAGCACTCGGCCCACCCTCTCGATTAGTACGTGCTCCCAGAACCGAGTTGGCAAAGCTAACAGCAGAGGATTCACTCCACGCCAAATGCTGTCTGAACTCCGGCACGTGGCCGGCCAAGTACGGCGTGCATGTACATGTTGGCTGGATACCCATAGCCGTATAGACTTCCACCACCATGCGTTGCTTGTACGCGAACGACCTAGAAATACCAAGGGTTTCCCAGGCAGTCAGGTCCATGCCAGCCGGATTCAGCATAGCTGGTATGCGCACCTGGGCACCAGCATCAGCCCACTCC
>JAKLPW010000274.1 GCA_022013675.1 Anaerolineae bacterium
CACATCCGCAACAAGGAGATTGGCTTCGTGTTCCAGACCTTCAATCTGCTGGCCCGTACTTCGGCGCGACGACAGGTGGAGTTACCCCTGGTATATGCCGGCATCAGCGCCGCTGAGCGCCGCCGAATGGCGCAGGAGGCCCTGGAGACCGTAGGGCTGGGTGACCGGCAGTCGCATAGACCAGAGGAGCTCTCAGGTGGGGAGCAGCAGAGGGTGGCTATCGCAAGAGCGCTGGCGACAAAGCCCAGCATCATCCTGGCCGATGAACCCACGGGCAACCTGGACAGCCGCACGGGGAACGAGATACTGCGCCTGTTCCAGCAGCTCAACGAAGAGGGCATCACGGTCATCTTCGTAACCCACGACAGCGAGACGGCAGAGTATAGCCGTCGTGTCATTCACATTCGAGACGGTTTGCTCGAAAGAGACGAGATGAATTGATGGGTCAGCCTCCCGCAGGTTGGTTCTCCGCTACCCTCTCAATGGGAAACGGTATTGATGAAGAGAACCCGCTCCCTCGTCCTAGGAACCTGCGGGAGGGTTAGACATACAAAGGAGAGATAGATGAGTATCTACGAGAGTTTACGTACGGCGCTAACGGCGCTTACTACCAATAAAATGCGCGCGGCCCTGACCATGCTGGGCATCGTCATCGGCGTAGGGGCTGTCATTGCCCTTTCCTCTATAGGCAAGGGGGTCGAGGCAATGGTCAATGATAACATAGAGGGCCTGGGGTCGAATATGCTGATTGTCGTAGCCGAACAGCCGGAGGATTCCACCATTCCGGTCTACCTGACGAACTCGGATGCCGAGGCTATGGCAGACCGGCTTAACGCTCCCGCGCTGGCGGCCGTGGCCCCGGTGGCGAGCGGCACGCTGCGAGTTACTCACGGCGAGGAGAGTGCCACTCTGTCGGTCACGGGCACTACTTCCGATTACCTGAGTATCCGCAACCTGGAGATAGCCATGGGCGGGTTCCTGACGGACGCGGACCTGGAGGATCTCGAGAGGGTCGCGGTGCTGGGATGGCAGGCCTATGAGGATCTGTTCGCTGAGGGTGAGTATCCCATTGAACAGACTATCACTATAGACGGCAACCGCTTTCGTGTCGTGGGAGTGCTGGAAGAAAAGGGTGGCATGTCTGCCATGGGTGGTGACGATGAGGCCATCTATGTGCCGTTGACCACGGCTCAGGCGCGTCTCCTCCAGAGCCGCACTCTATCCGGCGAGCGGATTGTGAGAGTGATCTATGCCTCGGTGGTGGATGAGAGCCAGACGGATGCGGCAGAACAGCAGATCACCAGCCTCCTGCGGGACCGGCACGGAATCGAGAGTGGTGACGAGGACGACTTCGAGATCATCAACCAGCAGGAGATCCTGGACATCTCCAGTGAGATCACGGGGGTCTTGACGCTCTTCCTGGGCGCTATCGCCGGCATCAGCTTGTTGGTGGGTGGGATCGGCATCATGAACATCATGCTGGTGACCGTGACCGAGCGCACGCGAGAGATTGGCATCCGCAAGGCTGTGGGTGCGACCAGTGGTGCCATCCTGGTGCAGTTCCTGATCGAGTCGTTGGTGTTGACACTGGTGGGTGGGCTGGTCGGCATCGTTCTTGGTATCTTCGGTGCTAGCTTGATATCGCAGCTCATGGATACCGTGGCACAAGTGACGCCGGATATAGTCGCCATAGCAGGGGGCGTGTCCGGGTTGATTGGGTTGGTATTCGGAGTCTACCCCGCAATGCGTGCGGCGAAGCTGCATCCGATCGAGGCGTTGCGGTACGAATAAGGGGACAGGGCCAGACTTCCGAAGTTTTCTGGCTGAAGCGGGGGGTACACTCGAAAACTTCGGAAGTCTCAGCGCCTACACCTTGCAAGACAGATAAGTCTCAGGTATACTGGTGATACTATGGAAGACAAACTAGCTATCCGCGAAGCACACCGTCTCTTTCGATGGTCGGTGGCCATAAGACTGATCGTCACTGCTCTCTTCTTGCTGATGCTGGTGCTTAGGTCTCCGGCTGGGTTAGACTGGACCCCAGAGGGGCGGCCGGTGCCGCACATGCGTATGGCACCTATGCTATTGGTAACCGTGCTGACCTTCACCCCCTGGCTGGAGCGAATCCTGGGACGGTATGCTCTGGCGGTACTGCTGGCCCTGGACGTCTTCGGCGTGAGCGCGCAGGCCGTGCCCCTTTTCTTCTATCATCAGGAGTTGGGAGGCGAATTGCTCATCCTGGAGGGAGCCTTTTCCCCGCAATGGACGGAAGCACTACTGGCAGAGCCCCTCTCGTGGCTGCTCATTCCTCTGGTACTCTCAGCCTGGGCCTACGGGAGGCGGGGAGCCCTGTGGATCAGTACCTGGGCCGTGGTTCTACATCTTGGCAGTGGCCTCTTGGTCTTGCGGGGAGGTCTGTTGAGTAGGGGCTTCTGGGTAGAGGAGTTGGTACGAATTTCCATCATCTACGCCGTGCCTTTGGTCGTCTCCACGCTGGCACAAAGAGAGCACCGGCAGGTGCGTGAGCTAGAGGCCTCTCACGCCCGCCTGCGACGCTACGCTGCCACTATCGAGCAGCTCGCCGTCAGTCGCGAGCGTAACCGGCTGGCGAGGGACCTGCACGACACGCTGGCTCACTCCCTGGCGGCCCTGACGGTGCACTTGGAAGCCTTGCGCACTCTGCAGACTCACGATCCGGCAGAGGCCCACGAGGCAGCCGACAAGGCGCTCGACCTGGCGCGGCAAGGCCTGGCAGAGTCACGGCAGGCGATCCAGGCCCTGCGGGTGGACCCACTGGCCACGCTGGGACTAACAGGCGCGGTGCGTAGCCTGTCGCAGGATTTTCAATCACGGACGGGCGTGTCAGCCGAATACCGGGTGGCGGGACGGGAGCCGGACCTGACGGACGAGGAGGCCCAGGCGCTGTTCCGCATCGCTGAAGAGGCCCTGACCAACGTGGAGCGCCACGCCTCGGCCCGGCACGTGAACGTGCGCCTCTCCTTTGGAGCTGAGAAGATCGACCTGATGGTTCGAGATGATGGCACGGGGTTCGATCCTGAGGCCGTTGCTGCCGACCGCTATGGCTTGATGGGGATGCAGGAACGGGCTGCGATGATCGAGGCGACGCTGGAGGTGAACAGCACTGCCGGGGACGGCACGGAGGTCTGGTGCTCGCTGGAGAGGTGAGAAGGGTGGACGCTATTCGGGTCCTGCTGGTTGACGACCAGGAGATCATTCGCCAAGGGCTGGCGACGATCTTTAAGTACGCAGAGGGGATCGACGTGGTGGGGCAAGCCTCAGATGGCAACCAGGCGAGGGCACTGGCCCACGAGCTGAAGCCCGACGTGGTGTTGATGGACCTCAAGATGCCCGGCCTGGGAGGCATTCCCGCCACGCGCCATATCATCGCGGAGCTACCCGATACGCGTGTGGTCATCCTCACCACCTACGACACCGACGACCTGGTCTTCGAGGGCATCAAGGCGGGTGCCAGCGGCTACTTGCTCAAGGATGCCAGCGCAGAGACATTGGTGGAGGCCATCCGGGGCGTGATGCGAGGCGAGTCGCAGATCGCGCCCAAGGTGGCGCGCAGGGTGCTGAGCGAGTTTCAGCGGCTGGTGGAAGTGTCCGAGAGGGCTCCGGTTGGCCGGGCGACTCTGGATGACGACCTGGTCATCGAGCCGCTCACTGCGCGCGAGGAAGACGTGCTGCGCCTGCTGGTGGAGGGGCTGTCGAATAAAGAAATCGGCGAGCGACTCTTCCTGAGCGAGGGTACGGTCAAGAACTACGTCAGCGCCATCATCGGGAAGCTACAGGCCAACGACCGCACCCACGCCGTAGTCACGGCACTGCGGCACGGCCTGGTGGATTTGTAGGGGCGCTGCTTGCTGCGCCCTCCCTCAATCCCCTCCGTTACGCGGGGGAGAAGCCGAGGAGTAGGTTCGTAGTAACGACTTCAGTCGTACAAAACCCGCCGAAACAGCTACCACGAACAGGTTCGTAGTAACGACTTCAGTCGTACAAAGCACCCTCAATTCCCCCCCGCTACACAGGGAAGAATCCGAGTCCCCTCCCCTGTGGTGCTTTCCCACGGGGGAGGGTTAGGGAGGGGGCTCAGTAAAACCGGCCCAGGATGAATCCCAGGCCTGGTACACTGAACGTATTCAAACACGTTGCCCCC
>JAKLPW010000275.1 GCA_022013675.1 Anaerolineae bacterium
CAGCCAAGAGCGGCGTAGAGCCCAGAAACTTCGGAAGTCTGAGAAAGGAGCGATCCCATGATCCACATCGACGGCCACAACTTCAAAGACACCCACGGACGCACGCTAATGCTGCGGGGCGTCAACCTGGGGGGCAGCACCAAGGTCCCCACCAGGCCCAACGGGGCCACCCATCTCAGCGAAGGATTCTTCAACCATCGCGACGTCTCCTTCGTCGGGAGACCCTTCCCGCTGGAAGAGGCCGACGAGCACTTCTCCCGCCTGCGAGAGTGGGGCCTCACCTGCCTGCGCTTCCTAGTCACCTGGGAGGCCATCGAGCACGCCGGGCCAGGCATCTACGATGAGGAATACCTCGACTACCTGGTCGCAGTCGTCAAGAAGGCCGGCGAGTACGGCTTCACCCTCTTCATCGACCCCCACCAGGACGTCTGGAGCCGCTTCTCCGGCGGCGACGGCGCGCCGGGCTGGACCCTGGAGGCCGTCGGGTTCGACATTACCAACTTCGAGGCCACGGGGGCAGCAATCGTCCACCAGACCCATGGCGACCCCCTACCCCGGATGATCTGGCCGACCAACAACAGCAAGCTAGCAGCGGCCACTATGTTCGCCCTCTTCTTCGGAGGAAACGACTTCGCGCCTCGGACCACCATCGGAGGCGATCCCGTCCAGGAATACCTACAGCGTCATTATGTCAACGCATTGAAACAGGTCGCCGTGCGACTCAAGGGCCTCGACTTCGTCCTGGGCTACGACGTGATGAACGAACCCTCCCGGGGCTACATCGGCTGGAAGGACCTGACCGAGTCGGATGCATCTGTAGCGATTGGCTGCGTGCCCACCCCCCTTCAATCTATGCTGCTGGGCACGGGCATCCCACAGGAAGTGGAGTACTGGGAAGTCCGCCGGTTCGCTCCCAGGGTCGTAGAGCGCCGCCTGATAGACCCCCGTGGTAGTAGTGCCTGGCGCAAGGGGTTCGATCCCGTGTGGCAGCAGAACGGAGTGTGGGAGCTCGATGCCAACAACGAGGCGCGCCTGCTACGCCCTAGCCACTTCTGTCGGGTCGGGGGAAAAGCCGTAGACTTCCAGCGTGATTATTATGTCCCCTTCGTCCAGCGCTACGCCGAAGCGATACACTCCGTGGACCCCGACGCCATGATCTTCATGAACCCAGAGCCAATGAGTGCTCCGCCCGTCTGGAAGCCGGGTCCCGCTGCCAGGATCGTCTACGAGCCTCACTGGTACGATGGAATTGTGCTCTTCATGAAGCGCTTCAACCCCTGGATGGGCCTGGACCTGGGTACAAGGAAGATCATCTTGGGGCAGAGACGCATCCGGCGCTCCTTTGCCGCGCAGCTCGCCGCCAAGAAGCGCCATTGTGAGCAGCATCTCGGTGGTCTGCCCACCCTGGTGGGAGAGATCGGCATCGCCTACGACCTCAACGACAAGCAGGCCTACCGCACGGGCGACTTCACAGCTCAGATCAAGGCACTAGATCGCAGCTTGAGGGCCATCGAGGACAACCTGCTGCACTGCACCATCTGGAACTACACCGCCGACAACGACAACAACAGAGGCGACCAGTGGAACGACGAAGACCTCTCCATCTTCAGCCGCGATCAGCAGGCTGATCCCGAGGACATCAACTCCGGCGGCAGGGCGCTGGAAGCAGTAGTGCGCCCCTATCCCAGGGCCACCTGCGGCGAGCCGCTCCGCCTCTCCTTCGACGTCAAGCGCCGCGTCTTCGAGTATGAGTTCCGCCATGACCCTGCCGTCGAAGTACCGACGGGAGCCGTCGAAGCACCGACGGGAGCTGTCGAAGCGCCGACGGAAATCTTCGTGCCCAACTATCAGTATCCCGACGGCTACGAGGTTGAGGTCTCGGACGGGACGTACGAGACAGACAGAGAGAACCAGAGGCTGATCTACCGGCACAGCACAGACTTGGATACACACAGGATCCGCATCATGCCCTGAAGACGATTGGGCGAATTCAGGGTCTGGGACCAGAAGGGTATGGAACTCAGTCGGGAGACCTCACCCAACAGGAGGAACTCGGTCAGGAGACCTCACCCAACAGGAGGAATTCGGTCGGGAGACCTCGCCCAACAGGAGGAATTCGGTCGGGAGACCTCGCCCAACAGGAGGAGAAGAGGATATGAGTCAGAAAGCCGTCACTGTCGTTTCCGGACTGCCCCGTTCCGGCACCTCGCTGATGATGAAGATGCTCGAATCAGGCGGGATGGAGGTCCTGATTGATAACGTGAGGCAAGTCGATGAGGATAACCCGCAAGGCTACTACGAGTTCGAGAAGGTCAAGCAGATCAAGGAGGATCAAGCCTGGCTGGAAGATGCCAGGGGGAAGGTCGTCAAGATGGTCTCGGCTCTTCTGAAACACCTACCCGGCGACCATGCCTACAAGGTGATCTTCATGCGCCGCAAGATGGAAGAGATCCTGGCCTCCCAGAAGAGAATGCTCGTCAGAAGAGAGGAGCCTACCGACAAGGCCAGCGACGAGGCCATGGCGGCCTGGTTTCATAAGCATCTGAAAAAGGTCGAAGCCTGGCTGGCGAGCCAGCCCAACATTGACGTCATCTATGTCAGTTATAACGAGACATTGGAAGATCCGGTCCAACAGGCCAAGCGGGTCAACCAATTCCTGGGGAACGCGCTTGACGAAGAGAAGATGGTGGGCGTGGTTGACCCGACCCTCTACCGGCAGAGGCGCTAGCGGACCATCGTTGGGCGGGCGTCTCCCGATCCTTCCATCACGAATGTCACGAATCGACAAATTACACGAATATAGTGAAAGAGTCCGCTGAAAAGAGCCGTTTCACCACAAAGGCACGGAGGGCACAGAGAAAGCATGAACTGGCCGCGCTCGGCTACACCGACTATCAGTGGTCGCTGCCCGGTGGGTGGTTCGGCTACACCTAAGCGCATAAGACAGATAGGAATGTCAAAGGAGAGAAACGATGAAGATCAAAGGAGCAATCTGTATCGGACTGGGCGGTGCGGCTTTGGGTGCCCTGGGAGGGGCAGTGATCCACTTCAACCATGGCCGCCGGCGCGTCGACCAGGTCTGCGCCGCCGCGCGCTACCCCAAACTCGAGGACCTGGGCACGGTCAAACGTCTCTCCATCCTGCCTCTGATGGACTGGTACACTGCCAGTGATGGTCTCGCGGTCGAGCCCGGCGTCTCCTATCTCGTCCGCGCCGATGACACGACCATCCTCTTCGACGTGGGCTTCAACGTCCACGGCGAGCATCCTTCCCCCCTGCTGCTCAACATGGAAGCCCTGGGAGTTAGCCTCGCCGAGATAGATGCCATCGTCATCTCCCACCTGCACGAGGATCACGTGGGCGG
>JAKLPW010000276.1 GCA_022013675.1 Anaerolineae bacterium
CTCTGGAGCAATTGGCGCTCATCTGCAAGGCGCTTAAGACGAGCCTGGGCGTCCGATTGGACGTGGGCGGGGAGAAGATCTTCCTGGTGGATGACCAGGGACGATGTCTCGATGGCATTGCAGCCTGTGCATGCATGGTGGCTCTGGCTCTGCAGGCCAATGATGGAGGAAATGTTGCGGTCCCAGTCAATCTCCCCTCTGTCTTTGAGAAGTTGGTTGATCGCTACGGCGGTTCAGTAGTTCGCACCAAGTGTAACCTCCAGGCGCTGATGGAAGCCTCCAAGGCGGAGGGGATAGTCGTGGCAGGAGACGGTGCGGGCGATTTCATCTTTCCTTCACTTGGCCCTGCTGTGGATGGTTTGATGGCTATCGCGAAGCTTCTGGAGTTTCTGGCAACGCAACATGCCTCCCTTTCCGAAGTCGTGGCTGCGTTACCATCTTATCACATAGCGCGAAGCAGAGTATCCTGTCCGTGGGAGAAAAAAGGTACCGTGATGCGACTGCTGAATGAACAGTACAAGGACGCGCAAGCTGAGCGCATTGACGGGATAAAGGTTCATTTTGGGGATGAATGGGTGCTGGTCTTGCCAGATCCTGATCATCCCGAGTATCACATCTACGCTGAGTCGGTGTCAGACGCCCAAGCTGAAGACCTGGCAAGCAAGTTTGTACGAATCGTTGAGGGACTACAAGACTAGGCGAATTCATGTTCACGGGAAGGGAAGAGTTGATACTACTGGACGAACTAGATCTGGACACCGGTGAGGCAAGGGATACCATTGTTCGGTTCATACAGGAGGAGTTTGGGAAAGCCGGATTCTCAAGAGCGGTCCTCGGCCTGTCTGGGGGCATAGACTCTGCTCTCGCCTGCTACCTGGCTGTCGAGGCGCTGGGGCCAGAGAACGTGCGGGCACTCCTGATGCCATACGGTTCCGGTAACCCAGGCGGCGAGGCCGACGCTTGGTTGGTTATCGGCAAGCTGAGAATACCATGGGTGAAGATTGACATCACACCGATGGTTGATCCCCTCGTGCGTTTATATCCCGAAATGAACGCTCGGCGCAAGGGAAACATCATGGCCCGCGCGCGCATGATTGTGTTGTATGATCAGTCAGAGGAGTTTCGTGGGCTTGTGGTCGGTACGAGCAACAAGACGGAGATCCTTCTGGGTTACTTCACCCTTTGGGCCGATTCGGCGGCGGCCATCAAACCGCTCGGAGATTTGTATAAGTGTCAGGTGCGTCAGCTCGCGAGAATTGTGGGTGTGCCAGAGCGTATTGTGCGCAAGGCACCATCGGCAGACCTGTGGGAGGGACAGACTGACGAGGGCGAGTTGGGGTTTAGCTACGATGTGGCTGATCAGGTGCTGTATCTGTTTCTGGAGGAGGAAAAGAGCGAAGAAGAGATCGTGGAACAAGGCTTCCCCCAAGGATTGGTGCGGCACGTACTGCAGCGCATGAGGGCAACTGCGTTCAAGCGGGGGCCAATTCCGACGCCGCGCTTGCGGTGAGTTTCAGGTGAGAGGATTTGAACCTCCGACCTCACGGACTCGAACCGCGCGCGCTAGCTGGTCTGAACGGAGAACGCTTATCTATTCCCCTGGAAACTATCTGCGTACTGCGGTTCATTGCGGTGTTCAAAGTGAAGCCCACCGGTGAGTTGCGTCCACCGGGGATTCTGTCATGCTAAGCCCTGCGCTGTTTTCCCTTTGTCTTGACTTTTGCCCAGATCAGAAAGTCGTCGTAATCAACGTTGGCCAGTCTCAGGATGGAATCGAAGGTACCCTTGGGGATTTCCGGTTCCCCCATCTTCACGACAGTCACATCGTGGCCACCATCGGGGCGCTCTCTGCTGAGAGACATATGGCTACCCGTCTTTCGGGCGATTTCAAAACCACCCCGCTGAAGGGCTGCAATTATCTGATCACTCGAGAAGAGGCGTCGCTTAGTCATGCCCAGGCAGGAACGGGGAAGACCGCAGAATGAATGATGGCGTTGGGGGGACACGTGACCTTTTGGTCGGCAGACTCATTTGCGCGGTGAACTGCGATTCCCCTGTCCTTGAGAACCTGCTCACGTTCGCCTAAGTCCTCAAGGGTATTCAGATAGACCAAGGTTGCCTCTTTGACGTTTGCAACCGCTTCCTCTTCACTGCGGCCAAAGCTTGCCGTTCCCAATTCCTGACACCTTGATATGTAGTGATCTCCTTCGCGCGTGACCTCAAAGGTTACGATTATGTATTGCACCGAGAACTGCCTCCCGCTTCCCGGCAATATCCATGTCCGGATATGTGCCCCGAAGCATTCATTCCGGATCGCGCTGTCTCGTCCCGCGCAATCCATATGGGCAGTCCCAACCCCTGCCCATGTGCTTCATGCATATATTATATCACACCTTGTCAAATGTCACGACTGCAGCCGCAACCCTGTAATTCGAAATTTAAAAGTGAACCAACCGAGGATCGCCATATCCGACCTGGATGGTAGATAGGCATTACCCGGTTGACCCAAAAGTCGGGGCGAGAGGATTTGAACCTCCGACCTCACGGACCCGAACCGTGCGCGCTACCGGTCTGCGCTACGCCCCGATGTCTGCTATTATAGGCCAATTCGCTTGCTCTGCCAAATGCCAGCAGCCCGCGATTGCGTGGGAGGTGATTGATGCTTTGATCTGGGTGTGAGGGTAATTGCAGGAACGCTGGGTCACGGACCCAGCTTGAGCAGTTGTGAGGCTGTTGGGACTGGCGAATTGCACATGATCAGAAGAAGGGCTATACTAATCGGTGTGGTATTATCAGGTTTGCAGGAGGTTCCGCTTTGCCCCTGACCTTCCGTCTTGAGGACTACCCGCGCTACCTCGAAAGAGTTGGCGAAGCCACATACCTGGATGTGACACGACGTGCTGATCCGGCGCGCATTCAGAAGGTGTGGAACAACTTACTGGCTGTGGTGACTGTCTTTGGCGCCCCTTGGATCGTGCAGATATGGACCAAGGACCCAATGGGCGTGTTGCGAAGAGGAGAGGGATTGCTTCGGAGGTTGCTGGACAGAGGGACCACCATCACGGCTCAGGTTACAGTAACGGGACTAGGGGGTACAGAGTGGGAACCCAGGGCGCCATCGGAGCCCTTTCATGGGGTATCGGCCCTGGCGGAGATAATTGGCGGACCGGAGCATGTCACCTGGCGCTACGACCCCATCATACCTACTGTGCATAGTCTCGATCGCTTTCGAAATCTAGCTGAGGAGGCCGCCGGATTGGGTATCAGTCGTGGTGTGATCAACTTCATCGCCCAGCCTGGGCAGTACAAGCGGGTAGATGCTAGGTTGGCTGGCCCTTTGCCAGATTGGAACAAGGGCTTATCGTGGTATGATCACGCTTGGAAAGTGCAGACAGCACAGGAGATAGTAGCCGTAGCGAACGAGCTAGGCATCCGGATCGCTTGCTGTGCCGAGTCAGCGCAACTTTTGGGAGATGTCAAGAACCTGCGTCCGGCTGCCTGTGGAGACTATCACTGGTTCGCGGCATTGTCCGGGCGTGACCCGGGGCGGGTACCTTTCTCCGGGAGCCGTCTAAACTGCGGGTGTGCACTGTACTTTGACGTAGGGACGTACGGGCAGTGGAAGCGATGTCACGGATGTCTCTATTGCTACGCTGGTTAGGATGCTACGATCGGCGTACGAGTCCTTGAGCCATACGATTCTCTGCCTGGGTGCGAGTGGGGATACTGGACAGGCCGCGGGCCTCCACGCTATACGACGCGACGGCGTTGGCGAAGCGAGCTGCTGCGTAGGGATCGCTGCCCTCTGATAGTGCAATGAGATAGGCCGAGGCAAAAACATCACCCGCGCCGGTCGGGTCCGTTTCCTCTGCGTAATAGGCTGGCAGACGACGAACGCCTTGCGGGGCGTAGACCACGGCTCCACGCCAGCCATCCGTCACCACTGCTAGTTTGGCCATCTCCAAGTAACTCTGCAGAAGAGATAGGTCACCACCTACGTCCTCTTCGCTGAGGATCAGGACATCGGCACGAGCCAGGATGTGGGGGGCACTGGTCCAGACTGTGTGTCTTACCCGACCGGAAGCATCCCAACTGCGCATCCATCCCTGAGGCGTGACGCCTATCAGTGCCTGAGGGAAGAGGTCTACCAGATTCTCTCCTACCTCCATAGCTATTGGCCCTAGGTGAACCAATGGTGCACTGTACCACTTCTCTGGTACATGCTCAGGTCTCAACGGAGGGGCCACGGATTGGATATATTGTTCTCGTGTTCCATTGGTGTATATATTCTCAAAGGTCGTCGTATCTTCTGCTGGCCAACATATTAGCTCGATGCCATCGAACACGGATCCCATCTCCATATCCTCTGCCACGCTGGTAATGACGCCGACGCGCAGTCCCAGGTTTCGCGCCGTTAACGCAGCATAGGTCACAGTTCCGCCCGGTATTATGGTGCCATCATGCTGTATGTCTCGGGTTATATGGCCGATCACGATGTAGTCAGGCAGCATAGGCGTTGCTCTCCGTGTTCTTTCCATTGCCGGCTAGGATGATTGTGATGTGAGATCTCGTAACTTTCCGCACTAGCTACTTGCTTTGCAGCGCAGAGACCAGCGCGATTATACCCTTCCTGTGTGGATTGGTCAAGCTCGTGGTTACCCTTAACATCCTTATGTCCCAGTTGACGCGAGTTGCTGTTCGGGTTATGATACAAATGATTACGAAGAAGAAGAGGCTATATGGCCCGGAAATCAAGAAAGAGACACAACAGGCGGCGGAGTGAGGCTGCTGAGAGAGCTCTAAGCATAGTGCGCAACCTGATGCTAACTTTGCTTATGGGTATCGTGATCCTGGCTGTAATCTCTGTGCGGACCGAGCCTTCTTCTCTCGGCCTGGGTGAGGAAGGTGAGTCGTGGCTTGACTTGATTGGCTCTCGCCCCTCAACACCGCGCATTGGGATCATCGCTGGGCACTGGCAGTTCGATTCCGGAGCCATCTGTCCAGACGGGCTGCAAGAAGTAGACATAAATCTTGGAATTGCCCGGCTGGTAGTAGATACTCTGAGAGAGAGGGGGTACTTGGCCGAAGTGCTGCCCGAGTACTCACGCAAACTCAAAGGGTATCGAGCGGTGGCTCTCGTTTCGCTGCATGCTGATTCCTGCGTGCACCATGTCTCGGGGTTCAAGGTTGCTGCCCGGGAGGGGCGTTCAGCAGCGGAACAGGACCGTCGTCTGGTGGAGTGTCTGTATGAGGGATATGGTAAGGCTACCGGTCTTTCCCGGCATGATCAGAGTATTACGGTAGACATGACCAGGTACCATGCTTTTCGGAGCATCTCACCCAAGACGCCAGCGGCCATCATTGAGATGGGCTTCATGGGCAGCGATCGGGAGTTGTTGACTCAGCGGCAAGATCTGGTGGTGCAGGGTATCGTTGACGGAATACTCCTATTTTTAGATACGGGCGAAGAGGAAGTCTCTCCTACGGAATAGGAAAATGGACAGAGGGGGGTAGGGCAGGATGTCGACACTATTGGTACGTAATGCAGATCTACTGGTGACTATGGATCGGAATAGGCGAGAGATACCTGATGGCGCATTGCTCGTCCGTGATAATGTCATTGAAGCCGTGGGATCTAGTGAGGAATTGGCAACGGAGGCGGACAGGGTTATTGATGCAGAGGGCATGTTGATCATGCCTGGCTTGGTGAACACGCACCACCATCTCTACCAAACCCTGACACGTGCTTTGCCGGCCGCTCAGGATGCACTGCTATTCTCGTGGCTTGAGACTCTGTATCCGGTGTGGGGCGAGTTGACTTCCGAAGCGGTGTATACCAGCGCGATGATCGGGTTGGCCGAATTGGTTCTTTCCGGCTGCACTACTGCCAGCGATCATCTGTACTTATACCCTCACGATGCGTCACTGGAGGATGAGATAAGGGCGGCACGGGAACTAGGGGTTCGCTTTCATCCATGCCGAGGGAGCATGTCCTTGGGACGAAGCAAAGGAGGATTGCCTCCGGATGATGTCGTACAGGACGAGGATGTCATCATGAAAGACTGCCAGCGTGCCGTTGAGGCTCATCATGACCCATCTCCTTTCTCTATGCTTCGCGTTGTGCTAGCGCCTTGTTCTCCCTTTTCTGTTTCGGCTGATCTGATGCGCAGTTCTGTGGAATTGGCGCGGGAGTATGATGTTTACTTGCATACGCACGTGGCGGAAACGAGAGATGAGGAGGAGTTCTGCCTGAAGCGTCTCGGTTGTAGGCCGGTGCGTTACATGGAGCGGCTAGGATGGGTAGGACCGGACGTCTGGTATGCTCATGCTGTACATCTCAACGAGGAGGAGATCAGAACTCTAGCTGATACGGGGACGGGTGTAGCACATTGTCCCAGTTCTAATATGCGGCTAGGCTCTGGCATCGCACCCGTACGGCGCATGCTGGAAGCGGGAGTGAAGGTTGGGTTGGCTCTAGATGGCAGTGCCAGTAACGACTCATCTCACATGTTGGCCGAAGCTCGGATGGCGATGCTCCTTCAGCGGGTTGAATACGGGGCCGAGGCGATGAGCGCTAGACAGGCCCTCGAATTAGCGACGCTAGGAGGTGCGGCAGTGCTGGGGAGGAAAGACATCGGGTGCCTGGCGCCCGGGAAGGCAGCGGACCTGATCGGGTTCGATTTGCATTGTCTGGAGTACGCGGGCGCTCTGCACGATCCCCTGGCTGCCCTGATCTTCTGCACTCCTCGCAATGTGACCCTTTCGATAATCAATGGCAAGCTGGTTGTCGAGGACGGCGAGTTGGTCAAGACGGATCTTGTTCGCCTAGTAGCTAGACATAACGAGATCAGTAGGGAATTGGTAGTTAGAGCTGAGGCAAGCTAAGTAGGGCGCGGCGGAGCATATCTAGTGCCGTGTTGCCTACCCATTTGATAGTGCTGGGGGTATGGATGGAGAAGGTGACCGCCTTCTGGATCTCAATATTTGGTCCCACCAGCGCCAGAGATGCTCCATAGGCGATGTCCGAATCATGGCCTTCTGGGGTCAGGACTGCCAGGCCGTAGTCCGCTCCGTGGACTTCGCGAGTCGCAGCGGCAACTACTGAAGCCACAGCAGTATCGTATTCTTGTATGGTCCGTTCTGGTCCTATTTGAAGGCCCATCCGTTCCAAAAGGGAGGTAGTGCTGGAACTCAACGTGGTGCCTTTTATTACCTCAGGGCTGCCAGAGACGTTGCCCAATCGTTGAGTAACGATCCCAAGGTTCGTCTCGGCCAACGCAATAGTCTTTCCGTGTTCTCGCAAGAGGCGAACGATTACTTCTTCGAGCGTTTGATGGTCGGCACCGTAGATATAGTCCCCCAGGCGCGCACGTAGCTCTGCCTCGGAATGTGCAATTAGTCTATCAACTGTAGTCTCGTCATTTGCCTTGGCGGTAATGCGAACATCGGTTTGGCCTGGGTGAGCAGCCAGGCCAACCGTGGGATTGCTCTGGCGCATGAGGTCGCCGATTAGCTGGTCGACACGACTCTCACCGATACTGCACGTATGCAGCACCTTGCTCTTGATCACGCCTGTGAGCCCTAGTTTGTGGCGAAGGTAGGGGAGAACACGTGTCTCAGTCAGGTAGCGCATCTCGTAGGGAACACCGGGAAGAGTCACTATGGAAGTGCTTTCAGTTTCGACTATGAAGGCAGGGGCTGTACCCACAGGGTTCTCGATGGTAATGGCCCCTTTAGGAAGGTACGCTTGTTGTTGATTATTTTTTCCCATCAGCTGGCCACGCTTCTCGAAGAAGCATCGAATTTGGGCGAGGAGACGAGCGTCCAGTACCAGTTCGCGATCGGTGGCACGGGCCACTGCCTGGCGGGTCACATCGTCTACGGTGGGCCCCAGCCCTCCGGTAATGATTACCACATCCGAACGCTGCATGGCAGATCTGACGACAGCCGCTATGCGTTCCTCGTTGTCCCCTACGGTGGTCTGATAGTAGAGGTTTAGGCCGATTGCAGCCAATTGTTTTGCCAGGTAGGCCGCGTTCGTATCTACTATTTCGCCCAGCAGTAGCTCAGTACCAGTAGTGATAATCTCTGCGTGCAATCTTATGCTCTCCTGGAAATTATCATGGAATGGATAGACAGGCGATGATCTTTGGCCCCTTACGTATAGTGTTGCTTTCCAACTCGTCTCAGTTTATCGACCATCTGTTTGACAGACTGGGCACAGTCCATGGGACAGACGAGGGTCACGTCGTCGGTGTCTATGACGATGATGTTCTCGAGTCCGATAGTGGCGACCAGGCGGCCGGAGGAGAAAATGAGAGAGTTGCTGGTGTCGATGTCCAGATGCTCTCCGTTGCCAAGGGAGATGTTGCCTGCCTCATTGGCGATCATGATACTGGTCAAGGCGGCCCAGCTCCCGATATCGTTCCAGCCGATATCGCTGGGAATGACCACCACATCTTGGGCTTGTTCCATGACGGCGATATCAATGGTTTCCTTGCGTATCTTGCCCCAGGTTTTGGCAAGGATTTCCTTCTCCATCGATGTGCCCAGGACGGCGTCAATGGAGGCCAGGTGGGCATATATGTCAGGCTGCAGTCGCTGTATCTCACTCAGTATGTCTTCCGCACGCCAGATGAACATTCCACTGTTCCAGTAGTACTCACCACTGGCCACAAAAGCCTCTGCCTTGGTCTGGTCAGGTTTCTCTGTAAAGCGGAGCACTTGGTAGACGGGATTGCGCCCTATCCTCTCAACCAGATCACCCCTGTGGATGTAGCCAAAGCCAGTCTCCGCGTAGAGCGGGATGATACCGAGGGTCACAAAATGCCCTTGCGCAGCTTCCTCGACTGCGCTACACAGGATGCCACGGAAGGCTTCCTGTTTCTCGATTATGTGGTCCGCATGCAAGGAAATCATAATGGACAATGGATCTCGCTTGCGCATATGCAGAGCCGCCAAACCTACACAAGCTGCA
Source organism: Anaerolineae bacterium (assembly GCA_022013675.1). Classification (GTDB taxonomy): domain Bacteria; phylum Chloroflexota; class Anaerolineae; order JAKLPW01; family JAKLPW01; genus JAKLPW01. The sequence goes on from JAKLPW010000276.1 coordinate 8,978, forward strand.
GTCCCGCGAGGAGCCGGTTCGACGATGTAGTTCGCCTCCGGAATCGCCGGGACCTGAGCTTTGATCTGCGATACGTGGTCGTTGGCAGTAACGATGTAGATGTGGTCGTCAGGAACGAACGGACGGATTCGATCTACCGTTAGTTGGAGTGTGCTTTGTCCCCCGAAGAGGGGAAGCAGATGCTTAGGGTTGTGTCGTCGGCTGTAGGGCCAGAGGCGAGTACCGCTTCCACCTGCAAGGATGGAGACAAATACGTGAGACATGTGGTTTCGATGGTGAGTTGAGTAAGGCATCATTGCCCTCCAGAAATGTGGCCGCAACTAATCAATTACGTACCGAACAGGTGCTTCACGTGCCAGTATGTAGTTCATACCTCCTACCTGTCGTACCATGCCTTTCAGCTCCATCATAGTAAGAACGCTGCTGACCTGGGGGATAGGTAGTCCCGTGGCGCGCCCTAGCTCGTCAATGTGAATGGGCTCAGCAGTAATGTAGCGAAGAAGATCTGACTCAGTGGAGTTGGATGGGATGATTTCTTGTACTTCGACGTGTTGGCTGATGGTGGAGAGATTCAGCTCTTCCAAGATGTTGCCGACATTGGTGACGAGCTTAGCCTCACCTTGCTGGATGAGCCTGTTGGTGCCTGCGCAGGTAGACTTGAAGATACTCCCCGGCACTGCGAAAGTCTCACGGCCTTGCTCCAAGGCGTAATCCGAAGTGATGAGAGCTCCACTCCTCAGGCCAGCCTCGGTCACGAGAGTGCCCAGAGACATGCCGCTAATGATCCGATTTCGGGGAGGAAAGTTTTTCCCCTCTGGTTTTGTGCCCAGGCAGTACTCGGAAACCAATGCGCCGTGATCTGCAATGTCGCGCGCCAGTCGGGCGTTCTCCGAAGGGTAGACGATGTCAATGCCGCAACCAAGGACCGCAATGGTGCGACCACCGGCTTCCAGTGCTGCTCTGTGGGCATGGGAATCAATTCCCCGTGCCAGTCCGCTGACAACGGTAACTCCGTTCCGTGCCAAATTGCCGGCTATGCGCCGGGTGATCTCTTTGCCGTAAGTCGTGGCACGGCGGGTACCAACTACGGCCACAGCCCATTCATCCTGGGGCAAAATCGTCCCTTTGACGTATAGAACGTGAGGCGGATGCTTTATGTGCTGCAATCGCAGAGGATAGCCTGGGGATTCGACCGTGAGTACTTGCACGCCCGCTCGTTCGATCTTCTCCATCTCGGCGTCCAGATCAATCCGATTGCGAGTGGACAGAAGGTTCTCTATCGCACGGCGGTTCAGGCCGATGCTTTGGAGTTCAACTGGAGAAGCGTGCCAGGCGGTTGCTAGATCTCCGAAGTGGCTCAACAATCTCCGTACACGTACAGGGCCGATCTGTTGAACGATGTTAAAGCCGACCCAATACTTGATCTCCGGCATGATCTCTCCTCTACCCGAAGAGTTAGCGTAGGCCCTCAAGCAAGTGGACTGTAAGCCGGCCGGCTTCTAAGTCCACTTCTTGTACCACTTGCGCGATGGCGGGGATAAGAATCTCGTCTTCCTTGTTCTTAACTAAGTAGACCTCGTTGCTTCCGGTGAAGAGAACGTCATCTATAATGCCAAGGTATTCGTTCTCCTCTGTCCACACTTCGAGGCCGATTATCTGATGAACGTAATAAGTCCCTTCTTCAAGAGGTATGGCCTCATCATCCTTGATCTGGACCAGTTTGCCCCTTAGTCTTTCAACTGCTTCTCGTCGGTCCAGCCCTCGGAACTTTAAGACTATGTAGCGATTGTGTAAGCGACAGCCCTCCAGTTGAATCGGTTCGAGTTCTTCTCCAAGGTAGACTGTCTCAAGGAGTGAGAAGCGGTTTGGGAAATCGGTCAGGATGGTTGCCTTTACTTGCCCTCTCACTCCCCAGGGGGCCAATATCCGTGCAATGACCATATGGCTGGGTGGATGCTCAGGCTCCATAATAGAGTCCAGATGTCCCTCAATGGATAAATCGGACATCTGGCTCCTTAGATCGTTATGACGCTCTCTCTTCACAGGTTTGCCCGGAAAATCTCCGCTAGGTTTGCTGTTTTTCATATGTGCTCATATGATATCCAGAGTGGAGCGTTTTCCCTCACATGTTGCAGCTACTCGGAGAAGAGAGCGCATGGCATTTGCGACTCGTCCTCGTCGCCCGATAACCACGCCCTTGTCCTCTGGTGCGACCTCTAATTCAAGCATCACAGAATAGCCACTGGAAACCGCATGCACGTGCACTTCATCAGGGTTAGGCACCAAAGCGCGCGCCATGTATTCGAGCAATTCCTTCATCGCCATCTCCTATCTACTCTGCCGCTTAGGAATTAGACGGGTTTGCAGACACCGCGAGTTTGTCAAGGATACCCAACCGCTCAAGCATGAAGCGTACGGGGTCGGTAGGTTGAGCTCCTTGGCTGAGCCAATACCGAGCGCGCTCTTCGTCTATCTGAACGGTTGGTGGGTCCGTTCGAGGGTTGTAGTGTCCAATGTTCTCTATGAATTTGCCATCCCTTGGAGATCTCGCATCGGCGACCACCACCCTATAGCTTAGCTGCTTCTTGGATCCGACTTGGCGCAGACGTATCTTTACCATCCTCTTCTTCTTCTCCTCCTCGCTTTCAAGACTTCACAAAATGATCAATGATGCTATCAAGCATCATTTTGTCTGGATGAACATCTATTATCCGAACATAGACAATATCCCACGTCCCCTGCCGCTGCCGAGTTGCTTCATCATCTTCTGCACTTGACGGAACTGGCGGAGCAATTGATTCAGATCCTGAGTAGTGGTTCCACTTCCGCGTGCGATACGGCGCTTGCGGCTAGCGTTCAGGATACGTGGATTGCTACGCTCCTCAGGTGTCATAGAGTAGATCATAGCTTCAATGGTTTTAAGCCGTCTATCAGTGACGCCTTGCGGCATACCTTGACTGACGCTGCTAAAGCCGGGAATCATTTGCAGCACCTGGTCCATGGGACCTATCTTCTTGACCTCGTGCAACTGTTGCAGGAAGTCCTCCAGATTGAAGGTGGCCTTGCGGAGCTTCTGCTCCATACGGATAGCCTGTTCCTCATCGAAGGCTTCTTCTGCCTTCTCGATGAGAGTGAGCAGGTCCCCCATGCCCAATATCCGAGATGCCATCCGATCAGGGTAGAAGATCTCCAGTGCTTCCAGCTTCTCCCCCGCGCCCAGGAACTTTATGGGCACGCCGGTGACCGAGCGCATGGAAAGAGCCGCGCCGCCTCGAGCATCACCGTCGATCTTGGTCAAGATCAGGCCGGTCAATCCTACTATTCTGTTGAACTCCTGGGCAACACGTACTGCGTCTTGGCCGGTCATGGAATCGGCAACCAGCAGCACTTCTGTTGGCGAGAGACGCCTCTTGATCTGTACTAGCTCGTTCATCATGGCGTCGTCTATATGCAAACGACCCGCTGTGTCCAGAATGACAGGACTCTGAGCCGATTTCCTGGCACTCTTGATGGCGTGGGAGCAGATATCCAATGGCTTGGCTTTGATGCCCTCACTATACACCGGGATGTCAAGCTGAGTGCCTAGCACCTCGATCTGTTCGATGGCGGCTGGACGGTAGACATCAGCGGCTACCAACAAGGGATTTTGCCCGCTCTTGCGAAGGCGAAGGGCGAGCTTGGCAGCTGTAGTGGTCTTTCCTGATCCCTGCAATCCCACTAGCATAATGACATGGGGAGTCGGTCCAGTGAGCTCCAGCTTGCCTGACTCACCCAGCAGAGCGATCAGCTCTTCATTGACGATTTTGATAACTTGTTGGGCCGGAGTGAGACTTTTCAGGATCTGTGTGCCGACGGCTCGTTCCGTGACACGCGCGATGAATTGCTTTACCACGCGAAAGTTGACGTCGGCTTCCAACAATGCCAATTTGACCTCTCGCAGGGCGACATCCACGTCTTTTTCGCCCAGCCGTCCCTTTCGAGACAGGTCCTTGAGAATGGCTTGTAATCTGTTGGACAGATTCTCAAACATACGGTATCACGTGCCTATGTCCCATGCTGACCTCAAAGCCATACTATTGTAACGCACAACGTGCTTTTAGTCAAAAGTAGTGTTCATCCAGCGTTGGAGAGTTGTGGGGAACATGGGAGTATTTGATAATTTGATAAGGGGTACTATCCATTATCTGCAGGAGCACGGGGCAGCACTACCAAAGTGCTGCCCCGTATTATGCCCTTCGCCAGAGACTAGAACGGTCTGGCGAGTTTGGTTGTCAACTACTTCCACAGCAATGGCAAGGAGATGTAGAAGACCTCCGGTGTGAAGGTTGGTGTGGGCTCTGGAGTATTGGTAGCTGTCGGCTCCGCCGTTGGAGTGAACGTAGCAGTGGGTGCAGGAGTATTGGTAGCCGTTGGCTCCGGTTGGTAGAACGGTACTCACTACTGTCGTGACATGCTTTCTTCCTTACGGATTTCGGCATACAGATGCTCCACGCCCAGTCGGACTTTCTGCGTCTCAACCAATCGTCTGTCAGCCGGAACAGGGAGGAGGTCGAGTATACCTGATTTCTCTACCGTGTCACGTCTAGTGGCTCCTTTCAGGAAGAACTCTCTAACTCGTTCTCGTGCACGTTGTAGGTACTCTGTCATGGCGAGTGTTGCTTCCATTCCGCAGATGGGACCGTGTCCGGGGATGATGATCTTCACATCCATGGCTCTGATTTTTTCCAATGCTTCGACCCACTGTTTGGTGTTCGCCTGTCCCATGAAAGGATGTTGACCACAGACGACAACATCGCCAGAGAACAGGATGCGCTGTTGAGGAAGGTAGACACCGATACTAGCAGGAGTATGCCCCCCGAGGTGAATCAGGCGGAGCTCTCGTTGGCCTTTGTACATTCGCAACTCCGAGGAGACTATCAACTCCGGTACTCTAGGACGGAGTATTTCTGACATTGCTGTGATATCCAGGTCCAGCATCTCGAAGTGCGTGGCCAGTCGCTGGTAGAAGGTCTCGTCATCATAGTCGCGCAGCTCTGTCCAGGCTAATTCATGAGCAACAACGGGGCAGTCGAAGGAAGAAGTGCCAAGGACACGGTCTAGATACTGGTCTGTGAGGATCATGAAGAGCACAGTATCACCAGCAATGCGTCGAATAGTACGTGCCCAGCCCCGCATTTCACCTGGCAGCATGAGAGTATCGACCAGTATAGCCCCTTCTGTGGTCGTAATTAGACCGGCGTTGATGTCTTGTGACCCCGTTTTCACGTAGATGCCCTCGGCCAGCTTATGCATGGCTCCTCCCATCTCTGTTATTGGCTTCATGATGTAAGCTTCTGCAGAGCCAAGGCTAGCGCCCCATAGACTTCTTGGCTGGGTAACCCTCCTCCCTGTGCCAGGTTGGCTCTCCCTCCGCCTCCTCCGCTACCGATTGCCTCGCAGGTCTCTCTGAGCAGTTCTCCCATGTCCATGGGTAGGTCGGAAGAGCGCGCGAAAAAGAGCCTACCCATGTCATTGACAGCTCCGAGAAGCGCTACGACTCCCTCTTCGTGCACGAGACGAAGGGCCAGAATGCGTACCTCCTGAGGGTCACGCCCTTCGAAGGCTTTCACGACGATCTTCCAATGATCCTGGGGGTGAGCTTCAGACAGCAGGGATCGTGCTTCATGATCTAGAGCTTGCTCCCTGAGTGTCTTGAGAGACCGGTGACAGCTCTGTACTTCTGCCTGGAGACGCTCGACGGCTTCTAGAAGCTCCCATTCACCGATGCTGAAGCTCTGTGCCAGGTGGAGTATTGCGTTGTTCTTCTGTCGGTGGTCGCGCAGGGCGCGCCAGCCGCACAGGAATTCCACGCGGATCTTCTTGTGCTGCCGCTCCCACCGACGGACGAAGATCATTCCTGTCTCCCCGGTGGATTTGAGATGCGTTCCGCCACAGGCAGAGAGATCGAAGTCTTCTACCGCTACGACCCGCACCGTTCCCTTGACCGAGGGAGGTTTACGTAGCCCTGCTGTGGGGACTTCTTCTTGGGTCAGGGAGCGAATGATGACAGGACGATTTTGCAGCACGATCGTATTGGCACGATCCTCGACGCGAGTCATCTGTTCGGACGAAAGATGATCGGTGTTCAAGTCGATGGTAGATGTATCCTTACCTAAGTGAAAAGAGAGCGTTTGCGCTCCCGTTTCTGCCAGAAAAGCTTGAGAGAGGATATGTTGGCCTGTGTGTTGTTGCATGTGATCCAATCGCCTCTGCCAATCTATCTGGCCGCGTACTGAACCAAGAGGGAGGTTCCCAGTTATCAAGTGCACGATGTCCCCGTTTTCCTCATAGACATCAACAACTGACATCTCGTTGATGGTGCCGATGTCGTGAGGTTGGCCGCCAGACGTAGGGTAGAAGGCGGTTTGATCCAGGACGACGGCATTGCGATCCTCCAGAGACCAACACCGGACTACATGGGCATCGAAAGTGCAGAGATAAGCGTCCGAGTGATATAGGTGTACTGTCATAGGTCTTTCTGCTCCTCGTGGCTATCGTGATGCAGGGCCTTGCGCTGGAGGGTGCGCTAGAAGAATGTCTGTTTGAAGCTCTCGATTTCTCCGAGTATCATGAAGGCTCATCACTGTAGCACTGATTATAGCACAACCCCAATCGACTATCAACCGCAAGTTGCTTTGGGATTTCGAAGCAAATCAGGCCATAGGGAAGAATCAAGTTACCAGTTCGACGATTGGCGTTAGAGGGCCGTCGGGTTACGGACTCGGCTTGAGCATATTGCTAGCAACTGGCAGTTGTCTTCTGCTTCGTTTTCACATAACGAAGTCAACTTGCCAAGGCGCTAGTTTGAGAGTACAATTATGCTGGAAAGCGCGGGGCGGCAAAGCTATTGATACTAGATTGGCAAGAATTCCCAAGGAGGTCAGGAACAAACGTGAAGAAGGAAACGGCTACGTGGAAGGTGAAAACTGGGCTGGCTCAGATGCTGAAGGGGGGTGTGATAATGGACGTGGTCACACCAGAGCACGCACGCATTGCGGAGGATGCCGGCGCGGTGGCTGTGATGGCTCTGGAGAGGGTCCCCGCTGACATTCGCGCGCAGGGCGGGGTTGCACGCATGAGCGATCCCGAGCTAATTCTCCGTATCATGGAGGAGGTCTCTATTCCGGTCATGGCCAAGGTACGTATTGGGCATTTCGTTGAGGCTCAGGTGCTGGAGGCTCTGGGCGTGGACTTCATTGACGAGAGCGAGGTTCTGACGCCTGCCGATGAGGAGTATCACGTCGATAAACATCAGTTCAAGGTTCCTTTCGTATGCGGATGTCGCAATTTGGGGGAAGCCTTGCGGCGTGTTGGTGAAGGAGCGGCCATGATCCGCACGAAGGGGGAACCAGGCACTGGCAATGTGGTGGAAGCCGTGCGACATGCGCGAGCGGTCTTAGGCACTATACGTCGCCTTCAGGGTATGGCTTCTGAGGAATTGATGACTGCCGCGAAGGAGATGGGTGCCCCGTACGATCTGGTTCTTGATGTTGCTCGAACTGGAAAGCTGCCGGTAGTGAACTTTGCGGCTGGAGGTATCGCGACGCCGAGCGACGCGGCTTTGATGATGCAATTGGGGGTGGATGGTGTCTTCGTCGGCTCAGGTATTTTCAAGTCTGAGGATCCGGCGACTCGGGCCAGGGCTATAGTGATGGCCACAACTCATTACGCTGACCCCAAGATCATCGCTGATGTGTCTAGGGGATTGGGGGAAGCCATGCCGGGATTGGAAATCTCTGAGATCCCGGAATCAGAGCTGCTCGCCACTCGCGGATGGTAGCGTAACTCCTCGGCGTTTTGTGAATAGAATATGAGAATCCGGAGATCTGGACACAGCAGTGATTTCTGATAGAGCGGGAGGCTGTGAACGAGTGAGAATTGGGGTACTGTCCCTGCAAGGGGCCTTCACTGAGCACATAGCTATGCTACGCGGTCTGGGAGTAGAGGGGACCGAAGTACGACTGCCGGGCCAGCTCAAGGAATTGGATGGGTTGATTATTCCTGGTGGGGAGAGTACTGCCATTGGCAAATTGGCCGTATCATACGGTCTTCTTGAACCATTAAGGCAAATGGGGCGCAAGGGGTGGCCTATCTGGGGCACATGCGCTGGTATGATCATGCTTGCGAGCGACATTGGCGGGGATCAGCCTTTGTTGGGCCTGATGGATATCTCCGTTCAGCGCAATGCCTTCGGTCGGCAGGTGGACAGTTTCGAGATGGATCTCTCGGTACCAGCTTTGGCAAGCATTGAGCCGGAAAGCCAGCTCGTGGCGTTCAGGGCGGTTTTCATCAGGGCTCCGCTTATTCAGAGAGTGGGATCTGGGGTGGAAATCTTGGCGCGATTGGATGACGACGCGATTGTGGCTGCACGAGAGGGTAATCTGCTAGCGACGGCGTTTCATCCAGAGCTGGGCAGCGACGTCAGATTCCATAAGTACTTCTTGGCAATGGTGCGAGAGCGCTAGACGCTTGTTTATCGTGGGTGGGATGAAGGGTGTAGGGCGTTGATCAAGCCTTTTGGTCTTCGGGACGTTCTTTTGGTCAGAGATCTCCAGAGAAGAAGCACGATTCTGGATCTGGAGAGTGCTCTACTGGGGGAATACTCTTCACTGCGACTGGCATTGTTGGCCTACCTGTTTCATCCTGGGGTGGGCGCATTCACTTGTGTGCTGGATTCTAGCGGACTAAAGAGATGCGAGAAGGGATTTGTCCAGGTACGCAAAAAGCCCGGATGCCCCGAATGGGATGTGGTCTATATTGCACCTGCTTTGGATGAGGTCGGAGATGCTCTGACTATCTGGTATCGGCTTCTGACTGGGATTTCCCTCATCGCCGCTGAGGAGGGGATATTGCGCGTTTTTGCGAGGCCGGTGCGGGATGATCTGGTGGAGGGAGTGCTGAGGCAGGCTGGTTTCAATGTCTACGCCCGGGAGATGATATACCGAATTGGCGATTCGTCTGTCCCTACATGGCGGCGGGGGGAAAGATGGCGATCCGCGAGTGAGGACGATCGGGAGGAACTGGGCCATCTCTATAGGAGTGTGACTCCTCATCTGGTGCAACAGGCGGAAGGTAGACACCCACAGGAAGGAAACGGATCGCTCTTCGGGCAACTAGGTTTCCCTGGAGAGGAAGCGTACATACTTAGTGGAGATTGCCTGGATGCTTACCTGCGGTTGAGAGGGGGACCCAAGGGATATTGGATTCAGTTACTTCTACGTGATAGTGGGGACTCTGATATGGCTGAAGTAGTATCAGAGGGTCTTGGCCTGTTGACCGGCCGTCCACCGCTGCCAGTCTATTGGGCTGTGAGGGGTTATCAGGGATACCTCCCGGCACTGTTGCGAGGTAAGGGGTTTGAGCCTGTGGCAACACGCTCTCTGATGGTGAAGCACACCACGGCACGGGTGAAAGTGAAGAAGCACAAGTTGGTGTCCACTCTGGATAAAGGTATCAAGGTCACGCCGGGAGTCTCGCCGAGTGGAGGGGCTGCAACTCGGCTTGAGAAACGAGTTTAGAAGACCGGGTGACCGTGGTTTGAGGTGATCGTAGATGGCGAGGGAGATAACAGATAACATTGATGCATTGATTGACGTGCTCCCAGTCACTATAGCCGTTTCATTGCGTGAGGCAGATCGTTTCGAGGATTTGCTGGAGGTTGTTCTTGACTTGGGTCGCTTACCGGAGGCCCGTTTCACTGACCGTGAGTATGCTCTGGGCCCTGATGAGGTCACTCAGGAGGAGATTGACTACGTAGTTTCCCGTATCGGGAGCTTCGGTGATGACAATCGGGCTGGCATCGAGCGTACTTTGCATCGTATATCGGTTATTCGCAACCGCAAGGGTCGTGCCGTGGGCCTCACCTGTCGTGTCGGACGTGCCGTTTACGGAACCATAGATATCATCCATGACATTGTAGAATCTGGTCAGAGTATCCTTCTGTTGGGACGACCGGGCGTGGGTAAAACAACCATGTTGCGGGAAGTTGCGCGCGTGTTGGCAGAACACAAGCGAGTGGTTATCGTGGATACTTCAAATGAGATCGGGGGGGACGGTGATATTCCTCATCCCGCCATCGGAAGATCTCGTCGGATGCAAGTGGTGACCCCTTCCGCGCAACACGCAGTGATGATTGAGGCGATCGAGAACCATATGCCGGAAGTAATCGTCATTGACGAGATCGGTACAGAACTGGAAGCGGCTGCGGCCCGGACCATCGCGGAGAGAGGTGTGCAGCTCGTTGGCACGGCTCATGGCAACACGCTGGACAACCTGATGATGAACCCTACTCTTTGTGACCTTGTGGGCGGTATCCAGACCGTGACTCTGAGCGATGAGGAGGCTCGGCGTAGGGGCACCCAAAAGTCAGTGCTGGAGCGAAAGGCTCCCCCCACTTTCGATGTTGTGGTGGAGATCCAGAACTGGAATCAGGTGGCGGCGAGACTTGATGTGGCCATGGATGTGGATGCTATTTTGCGTGGGCGGGCCATGTCCGCGGAGATACGATATCGTGATTCGTCGGGCAAAGTCATTGTACAAAAGGAGAAAAAGAGGGCAGATACTGACGAGAGCAGAGGGAAGGCTCTCGCAAAGAAGCGGGTGCCTGCCAATTCAGACATCTTTCGGACGCTGCGAGTGTACCCCTATGGGGCCAGCCAGAGCGGGCTGCGAAGGGCTGGTAGAAACCTGAACCTCCCGGTGATCATAGTGGATAACCTGGGCGAGGCAGATATGCTTTTCACGTTGCGTAGCTACTACCAGAAGCGCCCCACTGTCATCAGCGATGCGGAGCGTCGGGGAGTGCCGGTATATGTCCTGCGCAGCAACACGGTCCAATCCATGGAAACGTATCTGGCCGATATCTTTGGCTTGGATGTGGAGATGGACCCTGTGGCTCATGCCATGAAGGAGGCCCAGGAGGCTATCGAGAAGATACTATCAGGTGAGAGAGGTTCGGTAGAGCTATCAGCTCAGAATGCTTATGTCCGTCGACAGCAGCATGAGTTGGCCAGGGCTGCGGATCTGGTTTCTCGTAGCAAGGGTAAAGAGCCGCGTCGGTGCGTTCGGATTTATGAGAACAAAGGATTATGAGTTTGCTTATAACACTTGAGGGGCCGGACGGAAGCGGAAAGTCTACGCAGATCCAGTTATTGTATCGGTGTCTGGAGGAACAAGGCCACTCGGTGCTACTCAGCAGGGAACCGGGAGGCACTCCTATCGGAGAGCAGATACGAGCGGTGCTTCACGACGTCAGAAACACTGCGATGCTGCCTAACACGGAAATCCTCCTTTACTCGGCTTCTCGTGCACAACATGTTGGTCAAGTCATTAGGCCCGCTCTGGAGAGAGGCGAAATGGTACTCTGTGATCGATATGCAGAATCCACAATGGCGTACCAGGGGTGGGGTCATGGTTTGGACATCGAATTGCTGCGCACTATCACGGTTTTCGCTACGGGGGGGCTGAGGCCAGATCTAATCATCTACTTGGATATTAATGTTGTAGAAGGGCTTCGACGGAAACTAGACGCTTTCGAGTCGGGTACGGCAGAATGGAACCGAATGGATCAGAAAGCACAGGCTTTCCATGAGCGGGTAAGGCGGGGTTACCTCATGATGGCCTCGCAAGAGCCAGAAAAATGGCTAGTCTTGGATGGAACCCGCTCGATAGCCGACATTCACCAGAAGATCGTTGACCGGGTGAGGCTTCTTTTAGCAGGGAACAGGAGGGACTGATGAAGCTAATCGTGAGTATCGTTCATAGGGATGACGCTGATCAGTTACTGAGGGCGCTGCAGCGAGAAGGGTATCAATCCACCAAAATCAGCACAACCGGGGGTTTTCTAAGAGCAGGCAATAGTACTATCCTAATCGGTACGGAAGAGAGCCTTCTAGAGGGAGCGCTCAAAACGATTAGAGAGAACTGTCATGTCCGAACAGAGTACGTGAATCCGCTGCCGCCCGTAATGGAACCGGGAGAGTTGTATATTCCAAGACCTGTGGAAGTGCAGGTCGGTGGAGCCACGGTCTTTGTGATGGATGTGGATCGGTGGGAGAAGTTCTAGGAATTGAAGGGACGAATCTCCTGCCCCAAGGTTCACAGATCCTCTGGGGGAATGTCTAGCTCAGGCATGGTGGACTCAATTTCCTCGGGTGTTTGGCCTGCTTCGAGGCGATCAGCTACCTCCGCAAACTCCGCGCTCAGATGTTCTCCCATTTCAGCGCTCATGCGCCGCATCCAGTGGCCAATAGTGCGAGGATTGTTTTCATCTATGTCCGATAATGTGCTCATGTCTGCCAACGATTCCAGTCTGGCCTCTTCTGATCGCACCACAGCAACACGGGAAATGAGCCTGCGCAGGTCTTGACTCCCACAGTGGGGGCACCGAGGGGTTGTCATCTGCATCTTGGAGATACTCCTGACAAGAATCGATATTTGCTCGTGGCACGCGCTGCAGCGATACTCATAGATGGGCATTTTGGTTATCCTCCTCATCAGTGACAGATAGCATTATAGCCCGGAATGGAATGATGATCAAACTTGCGACATCGATCGTTTGTGCAACGAGGAGAGTGGTCTATGACCGAAGATCCATATGAACGAAAGGTCAATCCATTATTAGTGGTGATATCGGGGGCTTCCGCAGTTGGAAAAGATGCGGTGATCCGGCGTATGGAGGAGCTCGGTCACCCGTTTTGTTTTGTGGTGACTGCTACTACTCGAAATCGGCGCGAGGGAGAGATTGATGGTAGAGACTATTTATTCTTGACCGAGTACGAGTTCCTGCGCATGATCAAGCAGAACGAGTTCTTGGAACATGCCCTCGTATATGGACACTATAAGGGTATTCCTAAGCTGCATGTCAGGGATGCCTTAGCAGGTGGGCAGGATGTCGTAATGCGGGTGGATGTTCAAGGTGCGGCTACTATACGACATCTTGTGCCGCAGGCCGTGCTCATTTTCCTGACAACTTTCTCCGAGGAAGAACTCATCGGTAGATTGAAGACGAGAGGTACTGAATCCATGGAAGAGCTGTCTCTACGCATGAAGATGATACGCGAGGAGATGAAGAGGCGGGATGAGTTCGACTACATCGTGGTTAATGCGAATGGTATGCTGGATGATGCCGTCGAGGAGATCGTTTGCATCATTCGCGCCGAGAAATGCCGTGTTCACCAGCGTCCCGAGGTGGAGTTATAAGCACCGGTAGTAATCGAGTGAATATGGCGAAGGTGTTTGTGCCAGAGTTAGGTGCTGAAGAGCGATTTTGAACTGGAAGCACGTGCTTGCGCAGGAGGTGCGTAATGGTTGGCGGTGGCCGCATTCGCCGTTCTGTGATTGCTGGAAGTTGGTACCCGGGAACGGTTGATGTACTAGAGGGTACAATAACACGCTACCTGGGCAATGTTGAACCGATGGGGTTGACGGGAGAACTGCTGGGTCTCATCGTTCCCCACGCCGGCTATGTCTACTCGGGGCAGGTGGCGGCTCATGCCTATAGGCAACTTGAAGGCATTTCTTTTGATCGCGTGGTGGTTGTTTCTCCTGTTCATCGGATGTTTGTAGGGCAGTATGGGGTAGTCGACGCAGACTACTACGAAACCCCCCTTGGTTTGGTGGAGATCGACGCGCTGTGGGTGGATGCCTTGGCCGGCATGGTGACTGTGAATCAAGTATTGCGGGACAGCGAGCATTCGCTAGAGATTCAACTTCCATTCCTTCAGCATATGCTGGGGGAGTTCAAACTCCTGCCGATCATGATGGGGGATCAGTCACTGGAGAGTTGTCGCATATTGGCGGAAGCTCTGGTGAGGGTCATGGGCGACGAACGAGCACTACTTGTGGCCAGTACTGATTTATCGCATTTCTATCGATATTCAATGGCCTTACAACTCGACGGTGTGGTTCAGAAGCACGTGCAGGAGTTCGACCCGGAGGGATTGGCTAGCGCCCTGGCAGCCCACAGATGTGAGGCTTGTGGGGGCGGCCCCATGGTGACGGTGATGCTGGCAGCTCGTTCAATGGGAGATAGCAAGGCCGTCGTGTTGAAGTACGCCAACTCTGGCGATGTGACCGGAGATCATTCTCAGGTGGTGGGTTACTTGGCTGCTGCGATATGCAGGAGTTCTGGATGAGCCTGGGTTGTCATACTCGTTCTCAAGCCTCATCCTGAGGCCTCGTCCTGAGGCCTCAGCGCGGGTTCTCGGTAACGGGTAGGATTGCCTACTCGGGAGGACGGTTTTGTGTCTGTCCAATGGGCTGATGAGTCGTGTCGAGAGAAAAGGTTTGCAGAAGTCGTCGTCAGGACGCCGCTGGGACGTAAGCTTACTTCCCAGCGGTCGGACGACGCAATCCAGAGCGAGGACTTGCTGCATCGGACATTTCATTATTTGATTCCGGTATCCTTGCGCGCTCAGGTATCTGTGGGACATCTTGTGTGGGTACCGTTTGGTACGCGCCATTTGCAGGGTGTAGTGGTAGGCCTGAGCGATGTCTCACCGGTGGCGGAAACCAAGGAGATAGCGCAGCTCCTTTTCCCCTATCCGCTTCTATCGCCAGAACGGATTAAGCTTGCTTACTGGATGAGTGAGCGGTATCTTGCCCCTCTACATCAAACGATATGGTTGATGCTTCCTGCTGGTTTAGGGCAGGAGACGGAGACTTGTGTCGAGATAGCCGAGGCGGCCCACCTGCATGGTGATTGTACACCAGAGCAGCGCAAAGTATTAGAGTTCCTCTCGACACGGGGGCGAGTCACTACTCATCAGTTGGCGCGAGGTGTCGGTATTTCGAATTGGCGGGCGGTTTTAGCTGGTCTCGTCCGCAGGGGGATGGCGCGGACGTGGCAAGAGATTAAACCACCGCGGGTTCGCCGCGAGGTTGAAGCCTTCGTTCGCCTGACTCAGTATCCTAACGAAGGAGTGTGGCGTGCTCTGAATCGAGCGCCCAAACAGCGAGCGGTAGTAGAGTATCTGGCCGAGCAGCCTGCTGGATCTTGGACTCCCGTGCGAATGCTTTCTGAGGCGGTGCTAGCAAGTAGTGCGATAGTCAATGCCTTACAGGCAAAAGGGTTCATCGAGAAGGATCGAAGAGATGTCTGGCGGGACCCTCTGGCAGGACGGGAGTTCGTGGCTACGGAAGCACCGAGGTTGATGCCAGATCAGAATCTAGTATGGGAGAGGATTCGGCGGGGTCTTGATGATGGAGGTGGAGTCTATCTACTGCACGGCGTGACCGGCAGTGGAAAGACGGAGATCTATCTGCGAGCATTGGGACACGTGTTGCAGCGCGGACAGGGGGGCATTATCCTGGTCCCGGAGATAGCTCTGACGCCGCAGACTATTAGGCGTTTTGCCGCCCGGTATCGGGATCATTTGGCTGTTCAACACAGCAAACTCTCCCCAGGAGAGAGGTATGATCAGTGGGAACGGGTGAGACAGGCATTGGCCGATGTGGTCATCGGTCCTCGTTCGGCCCTATTCGCACCGGTGAACAACCTTGGGCTCATAGTGCTGGCTGAGGAACATGAATCATCGTACAAGCAAGAGAACGCTCCACGTTACCACGCGAGGGATGTGGCTGTCAAGCTGGGAGAGCTGACGGGCGCAACGGTAGTGCTAGGAAGCGCGACACCAGCGCTGGAGTCCTACTATCGCGCCCAGAGGGGAGAGTATTCTGTTCTAAGGCTTCCCAGGCGCATTATGGGACATCGCAAACGGGTGGAAGCACAGGTGATGCGACATGGCATTGGTCGAGAACGTACGCGGGTTAAGGGGGTGGGCGTTGGATACGAGGACGCCGTGTACATGGAACTCCCGACTGTGCAGATCGTAGATCTGCGCCAGGAACTGCGTGCGGGCAATCATAGCATATTCAGTCGAGCACTCCAACGTGCGATGCAGATGGCTCTTGATTCGCAACAACAGATCATCTTGTTCTTGAACCGGAGAGGGTCGGCGACATTTGTTATGTGCCGTGATTGCGGGAATGTGATCAAGTGCACACGGTGCGAAGTTCCTATGACCTATCATGGGGCGCGGGAGCAATTGATATGCCATCACTGCAACTGTCGTGCGCCGGTGCCAGGCACATGTCCCGAGTGCGCGAGCAAAAGAGTTAAGTTTTTTGGCGTAGGCACTCAGCGAGTGGAAAAGGCTGTTGGGGATCTGTTTCCTGATGCACGGATTCTGCGATGGGATCGGGACGTCACGGGGCACAAAGGAGCCCACGAAGACCTCTTGCAGGCCTTTATTCATCATGAAGCGGATATTCTGATCGGTACCCAGATGATTGCGAAGGGATTGGATCTGCCTCTGGTTACTCTGGTGGGCGTTATCACTGCCGACACGGTGTTGAACCTTCCAGATTTTCGTGCTGGCGAGCGGACCTTCCAACTTCTAACTCAAGTTGCAGGTCGGGCAGGGCGGAGCATCCTGGGGGGTAAGGTCATCATTCAAAGCTACACACCCCAGCACTATGCGATCCAGGCAGCTAGTCAGCATGACTATGAGGCTTTCTACCGGCGTGAGATCGCGTTTCGCCGTGAGCAATGGTATCCTCCCCTTAGTCAACTCGTGAAGCTGGTCTATCTGGATAATAATCGCGTCAAGTGTCAGGATGAGACTCTGAGAGTGCATCGCATGTTGAGTAATCGAATTGAGCGGCTCGGTATGCCGGAAGTGGAGCTCATTGGCCCGGCACCGTGCTTCTTCGGGCGCACGAGAGGAAAATACCGGTGGCAGATCATAGTGCGTGGGGCAGAGCCTGGCAGGGTCGTTTCCGGTCTTTCGCTGATGCCAGGATGGCGGGTAGATGTGGATCCTGTAAGTGTGTTATAAGCGTGTGCTATAAGCAAGATAAAAAGAGCACGGATCCGAGTTTTGTGGCCTACAGGGCCAACAAGAATCCGTGCTCTCTTGACTATTAACGCTTGTTGCTACTGAGATCCTTTCATTCGAGGATCGAGGGCGTCTCGCAGTCCGTCGCCTAGGAAATTGAAGGCGAACATGGTAAGTGCCAGAGCAATGGCTGGGAAGAGCACCAGATGTGGGTAAGATCGCATGGCTCTCGACCCATCTGAAATCATAGCGCCCCAACTAGGGGTTGGCGGGTCTACTCCTAGACCTATGAAGCTCAGGAAAACCTCAGTCGTGATGTATCCTGGGATATACAGCGTGACTGTCACAATCAGAGGGCCAAGAATGTTGGGAAGTATGTGGCGCGTGATTACGCGCATGTCTCGGGCTCCGATCATGTGCGAGGCCTCGACGAACTCTTTTTCTTTAAGGGAGAGTATTTGTCCTCTGGTGAGGCGTGCTATCCCCATCCATGCAGTGATTCCGATGCCCATGAAAATGAAAAGCATGCCGCCCCCTTCCAAGCCCAGTAGACCGTCCACGAAGTGGTTTACCTGGTTGAAGGTGTAGGCAACCGAGCCTGGCTGCTGCGCACTGCCGAAGCTGCTCTTGAAGAAGGCCATGAGCAGGATGATGAGCAGCATCGTTGGAAAAGCATACATGATGTCGACGATGCGCATCATGGTATTATCTACCTTGCCTCCATAGTAACCGGAGATAGACCCATAGATCAGGCCGATAAACAGCGCTGTTAAGGCGCCAACGAACCCTACAGGCAATGAGACTCGTGCCCCGTAGACGATGCGGCTAAACAGGTCCCTACCCAGGAAATCGGCTCCCAGGAGGAACTTGTTTGAAATGGTGGCGTAGGCCTCGACGTTTCCAGGCAGGAGAGGCGCTAGCCAAGTTGGGATTGTGTAGTTCTCGACGGAGTCGCCTTCAGCGTAGTGCATGGGAGTGATCTGAGGGGCAAATACCGCTGCCAATATGAGCACGATGATGATAACGCCACCCATAATGGCGGCCTTGTTTTTTATCAAGCGGCGCCAGGCGTCCAGCCAGAGGTTCGCTACTCGTTGTTCTCTCTGTAGCATACGCGCCTGAGCACGTTCTTGTATTGTCATTTCAATCCTCCTTCAATCGGTGATAGACCGCTGAGGTTGGTATTCTACGTGTACCGGATCCTGGGATCCAGGAAAGCATAAGTGATGTCCACTAGCAAGTTGGCTGCGACGAGGAAGACGGCATAGAGCAGGATGGCACCCATGACCACGGGATAGTCACGGTTCCCTATGCTGACGATGAAATATTTTCCTAGTCCTGGGATTGCAAAAATCTGTTCCACCACAAATGATCCCGTGGTAACGGCAGCGAATAGGGGCCCCAGAACGGTGGCTACGGGAATGAAGGCATTCTTCATGGCATGTTTGACCATGACAGCTCGTTCCGAGAGACCTTTGGCGCGCGCGGTGCGGATGTAGTCTTCGCGGATGACCTGCAACATTGAGGCGCGGGTCAGGCGAGCAATAATGGCTGACGATGGGAGCCCTAATGCGATGGCGGGCATGATCACTTGGGAAGGCTTGCCCCAGCCTGCAACGGGAACCCATTGGAGAATCAATGCGAATATCCAGATCAGTAGGGGGCCCAGAACGATATTGGGTACGGATACCCCAAAGATGGCTAACCCCATTCCCAGGTAGTCATAGACGGTGTTTTGCTTGAGGGCGGCCAGTACTCCCAAAGGTACGCCTAGACCCACGGAGATAAGCAGTGCCCAAACCCCCAGATTTAAGGAAACTGGCAGGTGAGATGCGATGATGTCATTCACGGTTCGGCTGCGAGACGTGAACGAAGGGCCGAGCTGCCCTTGGAAGAGGCCACCGTACTCGCCGTTAGGTTTCCTGGTGACGCCTAGGTAGTCTGTAAACTGCTTCCAGAGGGGCTGATCGAGGCCGTAGTGCTTCTCCAGGTTGGCGATGATCTCGGCGGGAAGGGCCTTCTCTCGATCGAAGGGGCCACCCGGAAGAGCGTGTGCTAACGAGAAGGTCACCACAGCGATGAAGAAAAGTACCGGAATTGTCCAGAACAACCGTCTTGCGATGTAGCGTCCCATGTCTTGCACCTCCTGACAGGCTATTGAATACGCTTGAATTATAGCACTGACCTATCAACCGACTATCAATGCGCTTGTGTTTTGGGCGCGGCCCGTGATATCCCTGGCTTCAGCAGGGCGAGAACGATCTCTGCCAGCAGGTCAACGGTTGCCAGGAGGATGGCGTAGAACAAGAGCGTATTGACGAGCACGGGGTAATCCTTGGCCTGGATGGTGCTGACGAGATACTGACCCATGCCAGGGATGTCGAAGAGCTGCTCGACGACGAGAGAACTTGCCATCATGGCGGAGGACATGGAGCGTGCAAGGGGCAACAGAGAGAGCAGGGACATGCGAAGCGTCCGCCAGAGCAGGAGCCTGTGGGCGTGCTGCCGCTGGGGCATTGCCATGTCCGTGAAGAGCCTGCATTGCAGCTTCACCATGCTATCGCGCACCGACTGAGCGATCAAAGCGGCAAACCCCAGGCCCAGGGCAGCGCTCGGCAGTATCAGGTGACGCAGCTCTCCCCATCCAGTGGGGGGTAGCCAGGCAGTAGTGAAGGAGAGAGACCATAGTAACAGTGGCCCCAAGACAATGACAGGGATGGCGAGACCGAACGTTGCCATTCCTGTGAACAAATAGTCCCAGAAGCTGTCGGTCTTGTGTGCTGCAAGCGCGCCGCAAGAGACCCCCAATCCAATAGCGAATAGAGTGGCTGCTAGACCAAGCCCTAGAGATGCGGGGAGGTGCTGGCATAGGATGTCGTTGACGGTGCGTTCTGGGGGTATGTATGAGGGGCCAAGATCAAAGTGAAAGACGACGTTGCGCAAGTAGACCAAATATTGTTCCGCTGGTGAACTGCCTACTCTATAGTACTTCTCGATGGCCCCGATCGTGACCGACGACAGGTGCTTTAGGGAATCGAAGGGGCCACCGGGGATGATACGTAGTGTGAAGAAAGCTACAAGAGAAAGAAAAATGATGGAGGCGGTCAGTCGTAGAATTCCTCGAACCCCTCTAGCTACCAGTTCACGTTGTCGCTGGTAGCGTCGAAATTGCGTTCTCAGGTGGAAACTCGCTCGTTTCAGGCGCTCTCGATAATTGGCCGGTTGCACTTTGGCTACTCGAAGACGTAACTGTTCTTCGTGGGTGACACTGATCTCTTCCATGGCCACTTGACGAACTTCCTTGTGTGCGAAGCGAAACTTGCCGGCCATCGTTTCTTGTAGGAATCTCAACCGAAGCAGTGCGTCGAGTGCACGAAGGGCTTCAGTCTGGTCGAGTCCGCTAGCACGCTGCACAGTCACGAAGTCGCATCGTTCTCCGGCAACAGCGGCTGTTAGCAGGAACTCCCGAGTGAAGGGATCAAGTCGTCTCAAGCGTGTCTGGAATAGCTCTCGTATGCTGTTGGGGATTCGCTTTTCGGTGGGTGCAGTGGATGGGCGGAGAAAGAGCGAACGGGTCAATTCGATGGTGAAGAGAGGATTACCTTCGCTTCTTCTGTGAATGCGTCTTTCCAGAACGTGTCCGCCGATACCTTTGGTGATGTGTCGGACAAGCTGACCTGTTTGATCGGCATTCAGACGAGAGAGGGTCAAGTGCTTGGCTTGGCTCTTCACTTCCAGGTTGTGCAGCACGGCTTCCGCAGGAGGAGACAGTTCCTCGGCACGATAGGCCACTATGAAAAGAATGCGCTCGTCTCTGAGTGAGTGGACCAGGTATGCTAGCAGATCGCTGCTAGCCGCATCTGACCACTGACAGTCGTCCAGAAACAGAGTCGCCGGCCTTCGTTGAGTGATTTCTCTCAAGATAGCAGTCAGAAGCGGCGCTAGCTGCCGCAGTCTGTTTTCGGATCCCTCTGTCATCCGAGCAACAGATTTGCCCCAGCCTGATAGGTATTTCCGTAGATCCATCCAGCGATAACCACTGTCAGACGGCGAGATGCTTTCCCACAAGGACAGAACTGCACGCAGAATAGGGATGAATGCCTGGTAGGGCAGGGGAGACTCCATGGGATAGCAGTGGCCAGCAAGAACAGCAATGCGTCTTGTAGTCTGGCGGGCCAGGAATTCCTCAATCAGACGTGTCTTGCCGATGCCTGCTTCCCCTTCCACCAGCAGTACTCTGGCCTGACCTCTAATAACAGCGTCCAGGGAGTTGTTCAGGAGATTCAACTCTAGATCTCGATCAACCAGGGGTAGACGTTCCTCGCCGAGGAGAAAGGAAGTCTTCCACTCGGGCAACTGCTCCTGTTTCAGGATACTCTCGCCCATCAAAAGAGCGTGGATCTCCTGTGTTTCGTCGCTAGGAGCGGTGCCAAGCTCAAGTTCCAATACCTCACGGCACTTCTCGTAGGTACGGAGGGCGGCAGCGCGATTGCCTTCACGGTGATACAGGCGCATTAATGTGCAGTATGCACTTTCCTGAAGAGGATCGGCTCGCAGAGCATCAAGGGAGTACTTGATGGCTTGCCCATAGTTGTGACGCTGTTGATGGTAGTATGCCAGTTGCTCCAAGAGCGAGATGTAGGCAAGATGCAAGGCTTCGCGTCTGAATCGGGTCCATACTGAGAAAGCCTCGTTCTCCTTGAGAATGAAGCCATCCAAAAAGCCTTCTCGGTATAGTTCAATGACCCGTACCGCTCTGTTGATGGAGAGAGCGTCGGGGGCGGTGGATATCCCTTCCAGAGCATGCTCGAACTCCTCAACGTCTACCCAATAGTCGCTGCTATCGCTGAGCTGAACCCATTCCCATGTAGCGATGATATGATTGCTACCGGGTAGTGCTTGACGGAGTTTGTAGAGTGCATCGTTAAGGCTGCGGCGAGCGTGGCGTTCGTCACTATCTTCCCAGAACATGGTGGCTAGTTTCCCGCGAGATATGGGAGCCTGAGCTTCCAATGCCACGTAGAAGAGTAGCGCCATGGCTTTCTGGGACGTCAGCGCGATAGGCTGGCCGGCGTACTCGATTCGTGGAGATCCTAGGAGATAGAGCTTCAGGGTTGGCATTTCTTTCCTCTCCGATCTTACCGAGAGATCAATGATCATGCGTATTATACCACAAATGAGCAGATGATCGAGGCGAGCGTCGGGAGGTAGCAATTTGGTGTCTGAGAGAGTGGAAGAGGAGCGCGAGGGTTCTACTGCGGGGTGATGGACTTTGTGGAGATAAGTCATGTTGCGCTATCTCCTCGGAGATGGTATAATGCGAGGCGTGGGGTTAGCATTGAGCCCCACTTTTTACAAGAGGCGCAGAGGAGGTTCTATGGACAACAGGTCTACAGAGGGGATGGATTGCCCGAACTGTGGCGTTTACAACCCTGCTGGCCGGGCTGTATGCTGGCGATGCGACCGGGAATTGCCGAAGCCCAAAGAACAGAAGCGACGGAAACCATTCTGGAGTGGACAGTCTTGGGTGTATATATTGATGGCTGTCTTGATTCTCTTCTCCCTGCTGCAGCTTTGCGGCTTGCCCAGTGTACCGGGTGGGGATGAATCTGGATCCCTGCGTTTCTTTTTCTGTGAAGCAGATAGTTTGGTGAACCTGCTGCTGGTTATGTGACGACAGGGTCAGGGGTTGGCACTAGCTTCGTTGACTTGGTGTCTGCGAATTTCTTGCTAACAATAAGCTGAGTTAGCTAGTCGATGAGCTTGTTCAGTGGTTAGCTATTAGTGCTTCGATGGCAAGGACGTCGATTGCGCGGAAGTCCTCTATCCATAGATTAGCATCCGGCAGCTCTGCCGGCATATAGCCGGTGGTGACGGCAACACAACTCATGTTTGCGGCGACAGCAGCACTCACTCCGCTAGGGCTGTCTTCAAAGACCACGCACCGACCTGGACGGACACCCAGCTTCTTCGCGGCCAGGAGAAATATCTCCGGATGTTTGTGAACCTGTTGCCTTTACTGTTACAATCGCGTAGGTGGTTAGTAATGCTAATGCTCCCCGCCTCTGCAATTGTGGAGCACCCACGAGGAAATGAATGCGGCGATACTTACCAGTAGTGATTGCACTACTAAGCCTCTTGAATCTCGCTTTTCGACCGGCTGTTTTGACCGAGTCCGATTTCGCGCGCTATCAGGTCTCGCCTTACCAGATAGAGCAAATGGTGCCTCGTCCCATGCCAGAACTCAGTGCCAAAGCGGCGCTGCTGATGGATGGGACTTCGGGAACGATTCTGTATGCCAAGAGTGAACATGATCGTCTGGCTCCAGCCAGCACGACGAAGATGGTTACGGCATTGGTGGCTGTGCAAGGGGCTAATCTGGGAGATCATGTTGCTATCATGCCCAGCGATCTCTTCGTAGGCTCGTGCATGGGCCTGTCGACTGGCGAGGAGCCAACCATAGAGGAACTTCTGTACGCTTTGCTCTTGGTGTCGGACAATGCGGTGGCGGTGACCATCGCGCGGCATGTTGCCGGATCAGAGAAGACCTTCGTGGGTCTTATGAACCAGTGGGTTACGGAGCATGGGCTCCAAGACACACACTTCTCCAACCCCCAGGGCTTCGATGAGACGATGCATTTCTCGAGTGCCTACGACCTGGCTATCATTGGGCGTCAATTGATTCAGAGTCGAATTCTGACCTCGATTGTGGCCACCAAGGAACAGTGGGCTGCGTCGCGCCTGTTGGAGAATACTAACGAGCTATTGGGCACGTATGCTGGTGCCAACGGTGTGAAAACTGGCACAACAGATGCCGCTGGCCAGTGCCTGGTGGCTTCGGCGAAGCGGGACGGGGGATGGGTTGTGGCGGTGGTGTTGGGCAGTCAGGATCGGTATGCTGATGCTCGAGCTTTGCTAGATTACTACTTCACCGGATACTTTCAGACATCGTTGAGTCTGGAACCCTCTCCGTTGGCTAGAATTCAGATAGAGGGAGGAGAGTGGCGTCCTCTGGTTGTGCGAGATGATGCGCAGGTTCTCTTGACTCGATGGCAGGTGGGATATTTACGCAGTTTCCTTTGGATTGATACGGCGAACCTATCTCCGGGCTTGGGAGAGGCAGTTGGACGGGTAACGTATGATCTGTTCGGTCAGACTGTTGCAGAACTCCCTGTCTACATAGGGGGCTACTAGGATGGATCGTCTGTCGAAAGTGCTCGCGAACAGGGGGATTGCATCACGGCGGAGATGCGAAGAGCTGATCGAAGCCGGAAGAGTGCGGGTTAATGGTCAGGTCGTGATGAAGCAAGGCGTGCGAGTGGATCCGGAGAAGGATCGCATAACCGTTGATGGACGATTCGTGCGGGAAGTTCACAGTGTATATGTTCTATTGAACAAGCCTGTCGGGTATGTCTCGACCGCGAAAGATCCGCAGGGGCGTC
Organism: Anaerolineae bacterium; assembly: GCA_022013675.1. Taxonomy (GTDB): domain Bacteria; phylum Chloroflexota; class Anaerolineae; order JAKLPW01; family JAKLPW01; genus JAKLPW01. Next base: position 33,297 of record JAKLPW010000276.1, read on the forward strand.
CTACAGTCCTCGATCTGGTGCCGATTGACCAGCGGATTTATCCCGTGGGTCGCCTGGATATGAGCAGTGAGGGCTTGCTGCTTATGACGAATGATGGCGCAATTGCGGATCGGCTAACTCATCCACGCTACGAGCACGAGCGGGAGTACTGGGCGTTGGTGGAGGGTAGGGACTTGGGTGAAGCGATTTCGCGGCTGCGAAAAGGCGTAGAGTTGGAAGATGGTAGTGCCCAGGCAACCTCCTCAAGCATTTTGCCTGACCAGGTAGTGAGGCGACAGCTTCTGCGTGGAGGTACGCAAAATGAAGGTACATCGGGTAGGTGGCTTCGGATCGTTATCCGTGAGGGGCGCAAGCGCCAGATTAGGCGTATGTGTGAAGCGGTAGGGAATCCGGTGGCGAGGCTTATCCGGGTGAGAATGGGGCCCCTCCATTTGGGGGACCTGGCACCAGGGGCTTGGCGTTACTTGACCGATGATGAGGTGGAGTCTCTGTACAAGGCCGTGGGGATGCATTAAAATGGTTACAGGATGAATACATGAATCTGGGTGGAAAGGCGGACGGAAAGCCGCTGAGGGTGTCGACAATCGCTATTGATGGGCCTGCTGCCTCCGGCAAGAGCACAGTAGGTGCTTGGTTGGCGAAATCGTTGGGATATCTGTACTTCGACACGGGAGTGATGTATCGCGCTATTACTTGGGCAGCGTTGAAACGCGGCATGCATATTGCGGATGAGGAGGCCGTTACCAGGTTGGCTGAGGAAGTGCGAATCGTTGTGTCTCGCCCTACTGAGGATGATGGACGTCAGTATACGGTACTGGCCGATGGTGAGGACATAACCTGGGATATACGCAAGGCGGAGGTCGACTGGGCGGTCTCACCTGTCTCTGCCTATCCCGGGGTGAGAAAGGCGTTGACAGCACAGCAGCGGCGCATAGGCCAGAAGGGTTGCGTGGTGATGGTCGGTCGAGACATCGGCACGGTCGTCATGCCCGAGGCGCATCTGAAGATATACCTTACTGCTTCTGCAGAGGAACGTGCGCGACGTCGCCATGTAGAACAGATTGCCCGAGGCCAAGAAAGTGATTATGACGAAGTGCTACGAGATATGAAGCGCCGGGATCGGATCGACAGTAGACGAGAGACAGCCCCCTTGAGAGTGGCTGCGGACGCCATTGTGGTGGACAGCACGTCAATGAGCATTGATAGTGTGCTGGCCCACATCAAGGGGCTGATACTCGATCGTTTCAAGATGCTAGCAGATGCAGGAGGCCCACTCGTTGAGTGCCAACAAGGTCTTTAGCGAAGCTCGTATGTCCGTTAGGTTCCATCGTCTGCTGAACGGCGCGCTCAAGTTGCTCTTCTGGATTCTGCTGCGGTGCGAAGTACAGGGCTTGCAGAATGTACCTCTGAGTGAGCCCATGTTGATCATCGTGAATCACATCAATTTTTTGGATGCTGTGGTCACGGCGGTGGTATTGCCCCGAGACATGTATCTGATGACCAAGATTGAGACCTTCAATGCCCCCGTTTTCAACTGGGTGATTTGGTGGTATGGAGTCTTCTCGGTGCGGAGGGGTGAGGTAGATAGGATGGCTCTACGGCAGGCCTTGAACATTCTCGAGGGAGGGGGTGTTCTTCTAGTTGCGCCAGAGGGGACTCGCAGTGGTGACGGCTTGATGCAGCAGGCCCGCAATGGTGTAGCCTATTTGGCGACCAAGGCTGACGTTCCGATTTTGCCGGTGGCTGTGTGGGGGGTTGAGGAATTCTGGAAACGTTTTCCTCGTCTGAAAAGAACGAAAGTGAACGTGCGAGTTGGAGTACCGTTCACTTTCCAAGCGAGTGAGTCGCGACTTCGCAGGAATGAACTGACTCAAATGACCGAGGAGGCGATGCTCCGATTGGCTGACTTGCTGCCGCCAGAATATCGGGGCTATTACAGCGAGGAGCTACCAACTAGCTGGGAGTACATTGAACCTTTCCATCTGGGGAGCGGAGGGGGGTAGGATGGTGGAAGGGGGGCTTGTCGCGGCTGTCTCAGAAGGAAGCCTTTCCGAAGAGATGGGTATACGCTCTGGAGATGAAGTCCTTTCCATTGATGGTCACGTGCTCCGCGATGTAATTGACTATCAGTACTATGCTGCGGAGGAAGACCTGGAAATGGTTGTTCGCCGAAAGGGGGTTACTCGCCACTTCTCTTTGCGAAGGAAGTATGGGGAGGACCTGGGAATCGAGTTCACCTCGCCGGTGTTCAATGGCATGCGACATTGCTCAAATCAGTGTGAGTTTTGCTTTGTTAATCAAATGCCCCCTGGCCTCCGACGAAGCCTGTATGTGAAGGATGATGATTATCGCTATTCGTTCCTCTATGGCAACTTCATTACTCTCAGCAATCTAACTGACAACGACTGGGTGCGCCTGGCGCAGCAACGATTGAGCCCTCTGTACGTCTCTGTCCATGCCACGGACGCTGCCATACGGCGCAGGCTGTTACGCAATCCCACAACTCCTGACATCGTGCCGCAGTTGATTCGCCTTGGCAATCTTGGAATCAAGGTACATGCGCAGATCGTTGTCTGTCCTGGAGTGAATGATGGGGATGTGTTGGAACAGACAATAACTGACCTGGTGGGACTTTGGCCGGTGGTTGTCTCGATTGCCATAGTCCCTGTTGGCCTGACCCGATTTTGCAAGGGGAAGATACGTACCCTTGCCAGGGAGGACGCCTACAGGCTGATTGAGCGCTATGGTGCCGACCAGTCAGCCCGGTATCGATGTTTGTATGGGGTTGGCTTGGTTTACCTCGCCGACGAAGTGTATTTCCTGGCAGGCGAGCCTATGCCGGCGGCACACGAATACGATGACTATCCACAGTTGGAGAATGGGGTAGGGCTGACTCGGCTTTTCTTGGATGAGTGGGACGAGTTGAGAGCAGAGGTTACTGGTGGTAGCGCGACCTATGCGAATGTCGCGATTGCCACTGGGACTCTGTTTGCGCCGCTTATGGATCAGATTGCTGGGGAGATGGAGCGGGTATTAGGTGTTGGTATCTCAGTTCACCCTGTTGTGAACCGTTTCTTCGGTTCGATGGTGACTGTAGCCGGCTTGCTTACGGGGCAGGACGTGGTGCATGCATTCCGTGGAAAGTCGAGGCCGGATTTGCTTCTGTTGCCCGGTGCCATGTTCGATAATGCGGGCCGCCGCCGTACAATCGATGATTGGGATCAAGATCGAATAGCCGAGGAAGTGGGAACAACTATTATGGTTGCGGGGACGGTCCGCGAGATGCAAGTGGCTGTGGTGAGCATTCAGCAGGACAGAGCGTAGGAGGAGTAAAATGTGCGGGATTGTTGGCTATGTGGGACACAGAGATGCATCTTTGGTGGTATTGCAGGGGCTGAAGCGTCTGGAGTACCGAGGATACGATTCCGCTGGGATGGCTACGATACAGAGCGGTTGTATCGAAGTCCGCCGGAGCGTAGGGAAGCTGGCGGCGCTGGAGGTGGTCCTGAAATCGAAACCGATGCGGGGCAATGTTGGTATCGGGCACACACGCTGGGCGACGCACGGTGGTGTAACGGAGGAAAACGCTCATCCTCATATGGATTGCCGGGGCGAGATAGTGGTAATTCACAACGGGATCGTGGAGAATTACCTGGAGATCAAGTCAACGCTTTTAGAGCGGGGACATGTCTTCCGTTCGCAGACTGATACTGAGGTTATTGCTCATTTAATCGAGGAGTATCAGTTAGATGGGGCGGATCCAGTTACCGCAGCACGCCGCGCGATCTCTGACTTGCAAGGGGCCAACGCGGTAGTCATTCTAGATTCCAGGAGTCCCCAGGCAATAATAGTCGCCAGGGTGGGAAATGCCGGAGGTGTAGTCATTGGCATAGGTGAGAAAGAGATGTTTATCGCCTCGGATATGCCAGCCATTCTGAGCTACACTCAGCAGTTGGTATTCCTTGAGGATCAGGAATTAGCGATTGTGGAAGCGGACGGTGCCCAATACATGGACCTGGACGGTCGGCCAATTCGCAAGGAGGTCAACACGGCACTCTGGGATCCCGTCGCAGCAGAGAAGGGTGGTTATCGGCACTTCATGCTGAAGGAGATCCACGAGCAGGCTCGTTCAGTGACCGACACAATTCGGGGACGTATAGATTTCGATGCAGGGAGAGTGAACCTGGATATCGGATTCACGAAAGAAGAGATTCTGTCCCTGGACAGGATTCACTCTGTGGCTTGTGGGACCGCATACTACGCGGCATTGGTGGGCAAGTTCATGATCGAGAAGCTAGCCCGTGTTCCCGTTGAGGTGGACTACGGTTCAGAGTTTCGCTACAGGGAGCCCCTCCTAGGTGCAAACAGTCTCTTGCTTGCTGTCACGCAGTCTGGGGAAACGGTGGATACACTGGCCGCCATGGAGGAAGCACGCCGTAGGGGGCTACTATCCATTGCGGTGGTGAACGTGGTTGGCAGCCAGGCCAGTCGATTGGCCGATGCCGTAATCCATCTCAACGCAGGGCCCGAGATTGGTGTGGCCTCCACCAAGGCATTTACTTCCCAGCTAGTAGCACAGTTCCTGCTGGCTCTATACCTTGCGCAGGAGAGAAAGACAATTGATGAAGCGGAGATTAGGAAGCATTTACAGCATCTGGCTGAGTTGCCAAACCTGGTGGGAAAGGTCTTGACTGATGGCGAGCAGTATCAGACATTGGCCCAGAAGTACTTCAGACGCCAGGATTTCCTCTACTTAGGGCGGGGCATTAATTATCCTATTGCTCTGGAAGGCGCTTTGAAACTAAAGGAAATCTCTTACATACATGCTGAAGGGTACCCCGCAGGTGAGATGAAGCATGGTCCCATTGCCCTGATTGATGAGAACATGCCTGTGGTGGCGCTCGTGGCTCGGGATGTGGTGCGCAGCAAGATGTTGAGCAATATAGAGCAGGTCAAAGCCCGGGGTGGAATAGTCATAGCCGTAGCCAGTGAGGGCGACAATGAAGTAGCTAGCAAGGCAGATCACATGATAACTGTGCCGATAACGTCGCCGTTGCTGACGCCGGTGCTGATGGTCTTGCCGCTGCAACTCTTGGCCTATCACATCGGTGTCCGACGCGGATGCGATGTAGACCAACCGAGGAACCTTGCTAAATCGGTGACAGTGGAGTAAAGTGTGGCATGCGAATCGTGATGGTAGGTCCCTTCGGGTTGCGTCCAAAGGGAACTATGAACGTGCGGGCATTGCCTTTGGCCAAGGCTTTAGCTGCGCGAGGCCATAAAATCGACATAATACTTCCCTCGTGGCACTTGCCCGAGGACTCAGGGAAATCCTGGGAGGAGGAGGGGGTGGGCATACGGAACGTACCGCTCCCTCCTAGGTTGCCGGGTGTGTGGCATCTGTGGGTGGCTGGGCGTATGTTGCGCCAAGTGCTGGCTTTGAACCCTGACGTCGTACATTGCTTCAAACCTAAGGCCTACTCTGGCATAGTGGCGCTGAACCTTTGGGGCCTCCAGCGCCTGGGTGTTTTTACGGGCCGGATTGTGGTGGATAGCGATGACTGGGAAGGGAAGGGGGGGTGGAACGAGATTGAGGGATATAGTGCATTCCAGCGGATTGTCTTCGCCTGGCAGGAAAGATGGGGTCTGATTCACGCCAACGCCATTACCGTTGCGAGCCGCGCACTTGAGACGCTGACGTGGGGGTTGGGTGTTTCGCCTTCCGCAGTACATTATCTGCCTAACGGGAGCGCTTCTGGTAAGCTGGAAGAAGGTGATGGAGGCTGGGTAAGAGACAAGTATGGTCTCGAGGGCCGCCCTGTGATTCTGCTCTATACTCGTTTCTTTGAATTCAGCATCGAGAGGCTCATCGAGATCATGCGTCGTGTCGTGACTCAAGTACCCACAGTGCGGTTGCTGGTTGTTGGGCGAGGGCTGTTCGGCGAAGAAGAGCGCTTCCTGGATTTGGCTCGTGCTGCTCATATTGGTAGTGCCGTGATCTATGCGGGCTGGGTTGAGCACAAAGACCTAGCTGACTACTTTGCTGCTTCGGATGTTGCCATCTATCCGTATGATGACACGCTAATCAACAGGACTAAATGCTCTGTGAAGCTGATCGAGTTGCTTGCGGCGGGCTTGCCCGTTGTCGCTGATCGTGTGGGGCAGAACAGAGAGTACATAAAAGATGGGGTTTCAGGCATACTCGTTGAGAACAGGATGGACACTTACGCGGATGCGGTGGTCAGGCTTCTGAGTGATGCTGAATTGCGGAGTAGGCTTGGGGTTGCTGCGCAAAAGAGCGTTTGGAGTGATTATAACTGGGGCAGACTTGCTGCTGTGGCAGAGAGGGCTTACGGAGAATGATGGGTATCTCAGATAAACGGCTCTGGGTTAGCAGAATTGCAGGTCGATTCATTCACTACTGGCTGCCGGTGATCGCGTGGATGGCGTTGATCTTCATAGTGTCCGATCAGCCTCAGTTGCCTCACTATCCTACTGGCATGATTGATCTACTGCTGAAGAAGTTGGGGCACCTGACCGAATATGCAGTGCTGGCAGTTCTTGTTCAACGAGCGTTGGCTCAGGGAGGGGCCTGCTCCACCGTTCCTGTATTGCCGTGTCTGTTGTCTATCGTCTATGCTCTGTCAGATGAATACCATCAGCTTTTCGTGCCAGGCCGCAACGGGAATCTGTGGGACGTTGGAGTGGATACTCTTGGAGCAGTGACCGGACTAGCTCTCTACGCTCGGTGTAGACTGTGGCGACCAGGCCGAAATCAGGATCTCCCCGAAAAGCTGGTCCTGATGCACGTGAATCTGACGGCGCTTGATGAGCTCGAGGATAGCCAGGAATGACACAATGATCTCCATCCTGGATGACGAGGATCCGAGGAAATGCTGGAAGCTGAAGCGTCGCCGTTGTCGAGTGAGATGCATGATGTATTCGATCTTGTCTTCCACTCGGATAGTGAGGGGGGCAACCACGTGGTTCACAGCGATGGCAGGAGGGTGAGCTTCGAGGGCCTGTTTCATGCCCTCAAGAAGGTCCGCAAGGGATAGCCCCTCTAGGCAAATGCGGTGCTGCATTTTGGGAGGTGGTGCCAATCGGGGATACGCCCGCAACCCGGATTCTCGTTTCTGGCGAAGAAGCCCAGCGATTTCCTTGAACCTTTTGTACATTCTGAGCTGGCGTGCCAGTTGCTCGCCCGGATCTTCCTCCTCCTCTCCTTCCAGGGTAGGAGGCCTGGGCAGCAACATGCGCGATTTGATCAGCAAGAGACGCGCAGCCACGACTAGAAAGTCGACGATAGCCTCAGGTCGAACCTCTTCTATCAGTCGCAGGTGAATCAGGTATTGGTCTGTAATGGCTGCCAGGGAAACCCGTGTGATGTCAAGCTCCTGCTTCTCAATGAGCTTGAGAAGCAGGTCCATGGGTCCTTCATAGAGCTCGATCTTGACCACATATCCCGACGTAGTATCCCCTGTGAGACCGCTTGGATTGCTCATCCGTGAGATTATACTCTAGCAAGGCTGGTTTGTCTATTTTGCACTGAAGCTCATTCCGTACTGCTACAATTTCCCCTTTTTAATCGGAATTGTGTTTCCGAGCATGGAGTGGTATAATGGTCGCTAAACCTCTAGGAGATAGGCAATGCTCAAGACACACAAATGCGGAGAACTTCGAGAGCAGCACGTGGGCACACGCGTGACGTTGGCTGGATGGGTGCATCGACGACGTGATCATGGAGGCCTAACCTTCGTTGACTTGAGAGACCGATGGGGCGTCGTTCAGGTGGTTTTTAATCCAGACGGTAGTCCCGAGGCTCACCAGGTCGCTGCTGATCTGCGCCCTGAATATGTCATGCAGATTACGGGAACAGTACGCCTTCGCCCTGACACCATGATCAATCCCAGCCTATCCACGGGGGAGATTGAAGTATTGGCTGAGGATGCGCGAATACTCAATGCTTCCAGGACGCCTGTTTTCTATATCAACAAAGACGAGAATGTGGATGAATCGTTGCGTCTGCGCTATCGCTATCTCGACCTGAGAAGGGAGCGTATGCAGCGTAATATCATCTTTCGCCATCGGGTTGTGAAGTTCATTCGGGACTTTTTGTCAGAGAGGGAATTCGTGGAGATCGAGACGCCTATTCTGATCAAGAGCACCCCGGAAGGGGCAAGGGACTACATTGTGCCGAGCCGATTGCATCCTGGGGAGTTCTATGCTCTCCCTCAATCACCTCAGCAACTTAAGCAATTGCTCATGGTAGCTGGCTTTGAGAAATACTTTCAGATCGCACGCTGTTTCCGGGATGAGGACCAGCGCGCTGATCGACAACCGGAGTTCACGCAATTGGACCTCGAGATGTCTTTCGCCGATCAGGAGGATGTCATCAGGTTGGCGGAAGAGATGTTCATTGCCCTGGTGGGCGATGTCTGTGACAAGCGAATAATGCAGATTCCTTTTCCCAGGCTCACCCACGCGGAGGCTCTGCAGAGATATGGAAGCGACAAGCCCGATCTGCGCTTTGGGCTGCCTCTAGTTGATCTGTCCAGTCTGGTCGCACAGAGTGAGTTTCGTGTTTTTCAGCAAGTGCTGGAGCAAGGGGGACAAGTCAAGGGACTGCGAGCGCCCGGATGTGCGGGGTATTCGCGCCGCCAGTTAGACGATCTGGCCGACGTGGCACGCCGCCATGGTGCGCAGGGGGTGATTCATCTCGCATTGACACCAGAGGGAGTGAAATCGCCCGTGGCCAGATTTCTATCCCCTAGGGAGATTGAGGGAATCGTGGCAGGCACCGGAGCCCAGAGCGGGGACCTGGTGATCATTGTGGCAGACCAACCAGCTACGGCCGCGACTGCCCTGGGACAGCTACGTCTGGAATTTGGGCGACGTTTGGAGCTTGTGGATGACGATGTGCTAGCCTTTGCGTGGATTGTTGAGTTCCCTCTGTTGGAGTGGAGTGAGGAAGAGGAACGTTACACCGCAGTACATCACCCATTCACTGCTGCGCTAGATGAGGATTTGCCACTTCTGGAGACAGAGCCACATCGTGTGCGTGCGAAGGCGTATGACATTGTGGCAAATGGCTGGGAGATTGGTGGCGGCAGCATACGAATACATCAGCGAGAGATCCAGGAACGGATGTTCCGCGCCATTGGGTTTACAGAGGAGGAGGCCCGTAGCCAGTTTGGGCATCTCCTGGAGGCATTTGAGTATGGCGCTCCACCTCACGGTGGTATAGCTCCGGGGATAGATCGCCTGGTAATGCTTTTGGCTGGAGAGCCAAATATCAGAGAAGTCATTGCTTTTCCGAAGTCTCAAAGCGCAGCCGATCTGATGATGGGAGCCCCATCACCAGTTTCGGAGGCGCAACTGCGGGATCTCCATTTGCGCTTGGACTTGGAAGAGTGAGGAGGAACGCGGGAAGGTGATTGGGATTGATTTGCCCGCATCCTGATTTTGTGCTACAATGTGATTGCGTTGCCCTGCGGTGCGCGTGATTGTCCATATCAGTTTTGAGCCAACACAGGTTTTGCGGGAGTCTGTCTCAGAAGGGGCGTCGTAATCTCTGCGGAGAGAAGACATAACCGACGGCAGACACCCATATCTGCGAAAGCAGGTTCAAAACACATGGCACACGACACTGCGGGGAACGCGCTTTTAGTGTGGCAGTGCGGACGAGGGGAGCAATTCGAGAGAAGAGCTCTCCTCGTTTTTGTGTGGTTCTAGTTGACGCCTGATGGCGAAGAGATCCTCGGTAGGTCATATCTCTGAGTAGTCACTGTCCGAACGGGTTGTGGTTCTCCTGCGTTGGCGAGTCTCACTTTCTGCTTGACATCTGTTAATCTGTGTGTTATGCTAATCCGCGAACTCGGAAAAGGAGAAGAATTGTGAGGCGAGAGCGGGTTGCGGACGGCGTCTACGCTTTTATAAGCGATATGTACGCGCAAGTGAACTGTGGGGTTATCCTTACGGAGAAGGGAGCCGTGGTTATAGATACGTTGCCCTTTCCTCAGGAGACTCGCCAGGTTCTGCGATTTATTCACGAACACCTAGGGCCTGACAGCGTTCGATATGTCATCAACACGCAATCCCACGCTGACCACATACACGGCACGTATTTATTCGGCGGAGCAACGGTCATTGCACATGAGAACTGTCGCGTCGAGTTGGAGACTTGGGGGGCAGAAAGCTTGGAAGAAGCCAAGAGAGAGGTACCAGAGCTTGGGGAAGTTGAGTTACGACTGCCTGACCTGACTTTCACGGATAGCCTGAGATTGGATATAGGAGGAAGACGGATCCGCCTGTTGCATGTGCCAGGACACACGAGTGGCTCCATTGCCGTCTTCGTGGAAGAGGCCAAAGTCCTTTTTGCGGGAGATACAGTTATGCCTGTACCCTATATCCGGTGGGGGAATTGGAGGGAGTATCGAGAATCTCTGAGCCGTATGAGGTTACTGAAGGCCGACGTAGTCGTTCAGGGTCATGGAGAAGTGTTGTTGCGTGGAGAGATGCGAGAGTCGATTGACTCCAGCATCGAGTATCTTGACTACATCAATGCAATGGTAACTGATTTTGTAAATCAGGGTGCAACAGAAGAAGAGGTAGAGCAGGTTGATATAGAGTCCTGTGGAAAGTCACGCATCCCTCTACATGGCCTTGTCATTCAATTGCACAGGGACAACCTGAGCTATCTGTATCGAACCTTGCGGGAGCAGAAAGTGGCTTTTCCCTAGTTGACGACATTCGCCGCAGTTCGAGGAAGAACCAAACAGAGCTGTTACGAGAAGTATACTCATTGGAAACAAGCAATTTGAAAGAGCGATTAGTCTGAAATCACCAGATCCAAGGGATGAGCAAGCATGATCCTTGTTGCCAGTTTGAAGGAAAGCTGGTTCCAGAAGTCCAGGCGGTTACCCGGGACAGTGACTGCAAGGCAAGTTGCCCCTCGTTTCTTGAAGCGCTTGGCGATTTCTCGTACTAATGCAGTGCCGATTCCTCTCCTATGGTAGTCGGGATGGACCGAGACAATGTGAATGAGTGCTCTTGAGCCGTCATAGACACCCTTGATCATCCCCACTGGATGGCTATCCTCTTCAGCCACTAAGAATTCGGCGGCTTTGCAAGCCTGCACACGCAGCATCGCCTCTGGGCCCTCCGATGCAGGGTCGCCGTATTGAAGATTCGCGCGAAGTATCTCCACAAGCACATCGCAATCTGTGGGACTGAAGTCCCTGATGATCATGGTTTCCCCTCTTTTCTTATTGCTTTACTGTCTGTCGTCTTTCTGCTGAGTCCTGCCTGTATCACCTAGGCCATATTCTACATCTTGGTTGACTTGTTGTCAATCCCTATTGGTCGCAATCGTCTTTCGGATAGACTGAGTACCGCCGCAGCGCTTACACCAAGGCGCGAGCACAAGGCAATCTCCCTTCAAGTAGAACCGAGCGGATTTCCTGTCTGACGGTTGCTTCTGTGGCTGAAGCCATGATCATGATTCTCCTTGTCTCTTTGATCTTGGGGTGTCATTGGGAGTCCCAGCATAATAACTGATTTGAGAGTCAGTGTCAAAAGCGAAGAGAGGATTGACAGTCCCTCGGTTCTCCGATATACTGATTATGATTTACGAGTGGTTAGATCCTTGCCTGGAGGAAGTTGTGTCTGTAACTCCAATGCGGCGACAGTATCTTCAGATAAAGAAGGGACATCCAGATGCGATCCTGATGTTTCGATTGGGCGACTTTTATGAAGCCTTCGATGAGGACGCTGAGACCGTTGCGCGCGTGTGTAATATCGTACTGACATCTCGTCCTATAGGGAAGGGGCAACGTGTTCCGTTGGCTGGAGTGCCGCACCATGCAATAGAGAACTACATTGCCAAGTTGATACAGGCGGGGCATAAAGTAGCGATCTGTGACCAGGTAGGTGACGGGCCAGTGAAAGGCTTGATGCCGAGAGATGTCATTCGAGTTATCACGCCGGGAACGCTGATAGAGGTTGGCTTGTTGGACGAAAGGCGAAACAACTACCTGGTTGCTCTGGCTACGGACCCGGAGAACGCTGGGATCGCCTACGTGGATATCACAACAGGCGAATTCGCTGCTACGCAGATTTGTGGGCCTGACATTAGCTTGGCTGTGCAAGAAGAGCTAGAGAGGCTAAATCCGGCCGAATTGCTTCTGGCGGAAGAAGAGGGCGGATTCTCTTCGTTGAAGCATATACCTTATCCTATCACTTTCTATGATGCTTGGCGGTTTGAGTATGGCAATGCGCGCAACGCATTGCTGGAACACTTCGGAGTGGCGTTGCTGGCCGCGTATGGGTGTGAGGATTCTCCCCTGGCGATTCGAGCGGCGGGCGCGATTATCGAGTATTTGAGGAAGACTCAGAAATCTGCTCTGAGCCAACTGGTATCATTATCGACGTATTCCACGGCCAATTATATGAGTTTGGACGTGGCTACTCGGCGGAATCTGGAACTTCTTGAGACGATCGCAGATCGCTCGGTAAAGGGGTCCTTGTTGGGCGTCTTGGACGCTACGATGACCCCCATGGGTGGGCGTTTGCTACGCAGATGGATCAGTCAGCCCTTGCTGGAAATCGAACCATTGAAGGAGCGGCTATCGGCCGTTAAACTCCTATACGACGACATATCTCGGCGAACAGAGTTGAGGAATGTCTTGAAGAAAGTGCGGGACCTTGAAAGGGTGGCCAATCGTGTGCTGCAGCGCATAGTGCGACCGCGAGAGTTGCGGGCTCTACAGGTTGCTCTAGAAGCTGTCCCTCAGATATGTGAGGCAGTCGTTGCTCTGGGAGATAGTAACTCATCGCTAGATACGGCCTCTGAAACACGTGCGCGCCCTTATCCTCTTTCCAGTGATGCTTGGGATGTATGCCGGGAGGTCACCGATTTCATCGAGCGGACAATCGTACCGGAACCTGCCGCAAGAGCGACCGAAGGGGGAGTGATAGCACAGGGGTTCTCGCCTGAATTGGATGAGATCGTCGCAGCAGCCCATGAAGCAAAGCAGTGGGTTGTCGACTTGGAGCAAAGAGAGCAGGAGCGAACCGGGATTAAATCGTTGAGAGTACGATACAATAAGGTATTTGGGTATTACATCGAAGTAAGCAAGTCCAATCTTGGTCGTGTACCTGCGAACTACATTCGCAAGCAAACCCTGGTTAGCGCGGAGCGATACATACTCCCTGAACTCAAGGAGAGGGAATCTCTCATACTAAGCGCTCAAGATCGGGCTGCTGAACTGGAGGGGCGTATCTACCAGGAGGTATGTGACGAAATCGCACGTTATGCGGCGAGAATCCTGGACGATGCTCGTGCCATGGCTTACTTGGATGTGTATGCTTCACTGGCAGATGTGGCTCAGCGTAACAGGTACGTTTGTCCGGTCTTGACCCAGGAGAACAGCATTGACATCGTGGGGGGGCGACACCCGGTGGTGGAACTGATGCTGGATGATCCTTTTGTGCCCAATGACACGCATCTTGATGATGATGAGTTGATCCTGATTATCACTGGACCTAATATGAGTGGCAAGTCCACATACCTGCGACAAGTGGCGCTGATCGCGCTCATGGCACAGATAGGCTCCTTTGTGCCAGCGGAGCGCGCCACGATTGGTTTAGTGGATCGGATTTTCACCAGGGTGGGGGCACAGGATCAGATTGCAGCGGGGCAGAGTACATTCATGGTGGAGATGATAGAGACCGCGAACATACTGAATCATGCTACGTCTCGTAGTCTGTTGATTCTCGATGAGATTGGAAGGGGCACCAGTACGTATGATGGAATCTCCATAGCCTGGGCGGTTGCGGAGTACATTCACAGTCACTCGACACTGCACGCGAAGACACTCTTTGCTACGCACTACCACGAGTTGACGGAGTTGGAGAAGATCCTCCCAGGTGTACGTAACTATAACGTTGCCGTGGTGGAGGAGGGCGACCGAGTTGTGTTTCTGCATAAGATTATCCCCGGTGGCGCTGATCGCAGCTATGGTATCCACGTGGCCAGGCTGGCCGGCATACCTCCGACTGTCATCGTACGCGCTCAGGAGATGCTGGAGAAACTGGAGGGGGACAACCATCGAGTCTCCCTTGAGCCGCGTGATGCAGAGAAGGGTCATCAGTTGAGCCTTTTCTCAACTGCAAGTCCAGTCTTGGAGGAACTGAAAGGTCTAGACGTGATGGCTATGTCGCCGCTCGATGCTCTAAACACCCTGTACGAGCTCCAACAGAAGGCCCAACGTTAGCTAAGGCGAGAGTCGCTGACATGGGGTGCTATTTGAGGGCTTGCGCGGGTAGGTCTGTATGGGGTCGGGATGAGAAGCCCGACCTTTTGTCATGAGGTGGAAACATGCGTTTCATGCGAACGCAATTGTCAAGGATCTCTTATGCTGGGGGATGGCAGCGGTGGTCCTGTATAGCCATAATCGTAGCTGGGATGCTCTTCTTCCTTACGCGGAGCTGGTCGCTTCGGGTTGAGGGCATTGCTCAGGATAGGCTGAACCGCGCCTTGCCTCCTCTGAAAACGAGCGGCCCGGTCTCTCAGAGTTTTATGGCGGCTAGGTCTAACCTTTGCGCCATTGAAGTGTTGCTGGTACGGTACGAGGGCCAGGCTCAAGATAGAGAACGGTACATGACGATGCGTCTCCGTGCTGGCTCGGGAGATGGCCCCATTGTGGCTGCCATATCGGTGGACATATCTCAGATGGAGCACAACGATCCCGTGCTCTTCTCCTTCACTCCACTGAAGGAGTCGAGGGGACACTCCTATTTCCTAGTTATTGAGAGCGGCGCAGGGAACGATGCTAGCCTGTGGTACGAGGAAGAGAATGCCTATGGGGACGGTGCGCTTTTCCTGGACGGTGAGGCTACTGAAGGAGATCTTCGATTCAAGACGTTCCATGAGTACACCCCAGGCATGGTGTGCGCTGACCTGCTGAATCTGGGCACTGCGTGGGGCTGGTTGCTTCTCCTTGCGATGGGAGTCCTGTTCTTGCCGAGTCTGTTGTTCGTTTCTCTGGAAGACTCATTAGTGAAGGGGGGGCTATTCTGTCTGTTGTCAGTTACTGCTTCTCTAAGCTTGGCGCTGGTGCCCTTGATCTTGCTCTGGGGCACAGTCCTGAACTTGCATCTCGCTGCTTGGATGCCGCCTATCCTGGGTCTGTTAGCTGTTCTGGGGATTATTTACCGACTTCGTCAGAAGGGATTCGTTGGGCTCAGAAGGCGAGGTTTGTCGCGAGAGTTGGCAATCCATCTCAGTAGTGCGGCCCTTCTGGGACTCCTGGTGGCCTTGCGGTTCTTGCAGATACGTGATGTCAATTTACCGCTTTGGGTGGACTCCGTGCATCACACGATGATAACCCAGCTAATTAGGGATATTGGCCGGCTACCGCAAACATATCGACCCTTCATGCCCGTGGATAACTTCATTTACCATTTTGGGTTTCATAGTGTGGCGGCTACGATTGGGTGGCTTACTGGGGCAGCGAGCCAGGAAATCGTTCTTGTTCTGGGGCAAGTCCTGAATGTCTTGTGTGCTACGTCCGCCTACTTGCTGGCGACGCGGGTGTGTCGTAGTCGTTGGGCAGGAGTATTCACCTTCGTTCTTGTGGCGTTCATCTCCGCCATGCCCGCTTACTACGTTAGTTGGGGAAGGTACACGCAACTGACTGGCATGGTAATCCTGCCGGTAGCCATGATAGCTTTCATGCGAGTTCCTGAGAGTAGGGAGCATTGCTGGCGTGATGTGATTTTGGCAGCTCTCTTGGCGGCCGGATTGTTCTTGATCCACTACCGGGTGACTATCTTCTACGCGAGTTTCTGCCTGGTGTATACTGCAATCTGGGCCTGGGGCAAGCGTTCAAATTCAGAATGGCTGGTTCGTGGTTTGAAGAGCATCCTCGCAACGTTGGGTTGTGCCACCGTGTTTGTGAGCCCTTGGGTTTACCGACTGGGTGTAGGGTTTATCTTTCCATGGGGTACCTTCACGTCCAGATTAGCGGGGGAAGCGGGATACAGCGACATGCCGTGGGGTCTCTTATGGTCGGGTAACAACCGTCTTTTGCTGTTGATGGCTGCCGGGGGGCTGCTGTTGGCTATCTGGCAGAAGAAGCGTGACCTGATCGTTATGGGGCTTTGGGTATTGATCACATTCGTGCTTCTGAATCCTACTCTCTGGGGCGGCACATCGACCTGGTTGGTGACGAACGCTTCGCTGGTGATTTCTCTTTATCTGCCGGTGGGGGCGCTGGCGGGCTATTTCCTGGCATCTGTTGTAGAGAAGGTCTCCGACAGGGTGCCGTTGGGGTGGAAAACGGTATGGAGATGTACCCTGGCCTGTGTTCTGGCGCTGGTGTCGGTATGGGGCGCATGGAGTTCAGTCAACGTGGTCAATCCAGTGACTGTCTTAGTGAACGACGCCGACATGATAGCTTACGACTGGATCAAGGCAGAGATCCCGGAGGACGCTGTCTTTCTGGTGAATGCTCGGCCGTGGCAACTGGGCATGTACATGGGTACGGACGGCGGATGGTGGATCCCCTTGCTTACCGGACGAGATACCACGATGCCGCCTGTGCTGTACACAATGGGTTCGCCCGACTATGTAGAGCACGTGAGTCGTATCGCCGATCTCACCCAACGGGTAGCACTGGATGATGCGACTATGTTGGACTTGTTGCGTCAAGCGGGAGTGACACATGTATACATTGGTGCAAAGGGAGGTCCCATTACCCCGAGTAGCCTGCTCTTTAGTCCGCACTACCGCAGGGTGTATAGCTCGGGTGAGGTGTGGATCTTCAAGTTCATGGGGTGCAGATTTATGCCCAGGACAGTTTGACCGGAGGATGCGTCTCTGCTATCATCTTGATGGGCTTACTTCGATTGAGAGAATACTGCATGTCGCAAGAAGTGATCGTCATAGGGGGAGGGCTGGCTGGTTCTGAGGCTGCCTGGCAGGCGGCACAGTCTGGCGTGTCCGTAACTCTGTATGAAATGCGTCCCGTGGAAATGACGCCAGCTCACCAGACTGACCATCTGGCCGAGCTGGTTTGCAGCAATTCATTGGGATCCAATTTGCTAGACAGAGCTGCTGGTTTGCTCAAGCAGGAGTTGCGCAAGCTAGGGTCGATTATCTTGAGGTGTGCGGATGAAACCGCTGTACCAGCAGGGGGAGCGCTGGCCGTGGGTAGGGAGGCTTTCTCAAGCCTGGTTACAGAACGCATTGGATCTCATCCGCTAATACGCATAATTCGAGAGGAGGCGCGGGAGATACCAGCGGATGTGCCCACTGTCATTGCTACTGGCCCTCTGACGTCGCCTGCGATGGCCGAATGTCTCCAAGATCTCACGGGCCAGGAACATCTCTACTTCTACGATGCCATGGCGCCCATCGTAGCATTGGAATCAATCGACAGAAGCAAAGTTTTCAGAGCATCGCGCTATGGGCGTGGTGATGATGACTACATCAATTGCCCGATGACAAGAGGGGAATACGAGCGTTTCGTAGACGATCTGCTGCGCGCGGAGACGATCAGACTTCGCAGTTTTGAAGAGGAGGATGAAAAGTTCTTCGAGGCTTGTTTGCCGGTAGAGGTCATTGCGCGTCGGGGACGGGATGCCCTGGCTTTTGGCCCGTTGAGGCCGGTGGGCCTTGTAGATCCGCGTACAGGGAAGCGACCACATGCGGTTGTGCAATTGCGTCAGGATGATATGGCCGGAACACTGTACAACATGGTCGGGTTTCAGACCAATCTGAAGTGGTCTGAGCAAAAACGGGTTTTTTCTTTGATCCCTGGGTTAGAAGGTGCCGAGTTTGTACGATATGGACAGATGCATCGAAACACGTTCATAAATGGCCCTGCCTTGCTGGAGGCTACTATGCAGTGCCGTAGCGCGAAGCACCTATTCTTAGGGGGGCAGATTACCGGCACAGAAGGGTACATAGGTTCTACGGCGAGTGGTTTGCTGGCGGGGCTCAATGTGGCTCGATATGCAGCGGGTGCCTCTTTGATCGTTTTGCCTCACACGACAATGATTGGGGCTTTGTGCTGCTATGTGTCGAGTGCGAGAATGAAGACTTTCCAGCCCATGAAAGGCAACTTCGGTATCCTACCGCCCCTTGGAAGGAAGATACGCCGGAAGTCGGAGAGGAATACTGCTTACGCCGAACGTGCTCTCATTGATTTGGGCGAGATGATAAGAGAATGCGATTTGGACGTAGATATGTGTCGGCAAGACATGTTTCTGGCCGTTGCTTCTTCTCTTGATCGGATACCTGGTCAGCTACAGGCGCCACGAGGGTCCAATTCTGGGGAAAGTGAGGGGCAAACTGAGGGGAAGTCGGGTGTTTCGTCAAGAGCAGTTGATTTCGCGTAGTCATCCAATGCAGCCACATATATAGAAATAATATGCTTGCAAGGGGATTGAGGCTATGCGAAATGCAGTGATCATCAGTAGGCTACTCATTGTACTTGTCTTAATGACGTGCTTCATACCAATGGGGTGTTCGTCTGGGGAAACAGACCAGTTCAGCGGGAAGAGAGCGTTCAAGCATGTGCAGGCGCAGTGTAAGATCGGACCAAGGCCACCAGGTTCTGAAGCACTGCGGGAAACTGGGGACTACATCATTCGGCATCTGCGTGATTTGGGCTGGGAAGTGAGAACGCAGGAGTTTATCAAGGAAGGCGTTGATCTACGCAATATCATCGCGATCAGAGGGGAGGGGCCAGTGGTTATCTTGGGAGCCCACTACGACACTCGTCCCATTGCTGATCGAGAACCCAGTGATCGCAAACCCCCTGTCATGGGGGCAAATGACGGGGCGAGTGGGGTTGCGGTTCTGCTAGAGATTGCCAGAGTCTTGAACGTTGAGGCAGTTGAGCATCAGGTCTGGCTTGTTTTCTTCGACGCAGAGGACAGCGGCAATATCGGTGAGTGGGGCTGGTCCGTTGGTGCCTGGTATTTGGCCAACTCATTGACCATCAGACCTGCCTACGTAGTCATCGTTGATATGGTAGGCGACATCGATCAGCAGATCTATTGGGAATGGTCTTCAACCCGCTGGCTGCAAGAAAAGGTGTGGGGGATAGCTGACGAGTTAGGCTACAGCTCTGTTTTCATCCCAAGGTACAAACACAGTGTTATCGACGATCACACGCCTTTCCTGTACTACGACATCCCTGCTATAGTCATCATTGATTTTGACTACCCATATTGGCATACCAGCCATGACACAGAGGATAAGGTCTGTTCTGAAAGCCTGGAAAGAGTGGGGAGAGTCTTGGAGATGCTCCTGGAGGCGGGGGCAGATGAGTATTAGTGAGGAGAAAATAGTTTGAAGCAAAACACCCGCGCTACTGGTTCGCCCGTCCAGCGCGCATTCTTAGTGGCTGCGCAAACGCGCAGCCAGCCATCGCAGTGGTTAATGGAAGACTCGCTCAAAGAGCTAGAGCAACTCGCGCACACTGCGGGTCTGGAAGTGGTGGGTCAGGCCCAACAACATATGCGTAGCATCAATCCGGCCTCCTACATAGGTAAAGGCAAAGTTGAGGAGCTGGGCCTTCTAAAGAGAGAACTGGACTACGATGTAGTCGTTTTTGATGACGAACTCTCCCCGGGGCAACTGCGGAACCTGGAAGACACTCTGGAGGTCGTGGTACTCGACCGCACGGCTCTGATCCTGGATATCTTCGCCAAGCACGCTCGTACCAAGGAAGGTGCCTTGCAGGTTGCATTGGCGCAGTATGAGTATCGCTTGCCGAGGTTAACCAAACAATGGAGCCACCTCTCTAGACAGGGAGTGGGCGGAGTGGGTCTTCGCGGGCCCGGCGAGACACAGTTGGAGACCGATCGCCGTGACATCGGTCGGAGGATCTCGCAACTCAAGTCAGAGCTGGAGCAGGTCAGGATACACCGCAGCCTCTATCGAAATCGTCGCAAGAGAGCTGGTATCCCTGTTGTTGCGATAGTGGGATACACAAATGCAGGGAAGTCTACCTTACTGAACCAGCTTTCCGGGGCGAATGTGTTGGTAGAGGACAAACTGTTTGCAACTTTGGATCCAACGACGAGACGCATTGCTCTGCCCAGTGGAAGGGAAGTGCTGATCACCGATACCGTAGGCTTCATACAGAAGCTCCCGACGCAACTGGTAGCTGCTTTCCGCGCCACTCTTGAGGAGGTGACTGAAGCGGAGCTGCTGTTGCATATAGTTGACATAACGCACCCCAATGTGCAACAGCAGATGAGCACGGTTGAGCAACTACTGACCGATCTAGGTGCTAGTGACAAAGCGATGATTGTGGCCCTCAACAAGATCGACAAGCTGCCCGATCCTGATCTGGCCCAGGAAGTGACACAGAGCTACCCTCACAGCGTTGCCATCTCCGCACTGCGTGGTATGGGGACAGAAGAACTGTTAGAGGGAATTGAGCAAGCGTTGATCAAGCAGATGGCCCAGATCACGGCACTGATTCCGTATGGTTCTGGGGAGCTTGTCTCTCTTTTCCACAGACAGGGAGTAGTGGAGAGTGAGAAGTATCAAGAAGGTGGGACTCTAGTAACGGGAATGATACCCGTTTGGCATGTGGCAGCATTCGATCGCTATCTGCAGTAGGTTCCATACATCTGTCAACTATGGGACTACCTTCACTGGAATCCGGGTTTCTGACTCTTCTACGGTCACCGTGACGAAGAGATCATTCGGCTGAGGCAGAGTCGATTCATGTAGACTGACTCCAATGCGAATCTGTTTGCCTGGCTTCACGGTACAGGCGTTGCGCTGGAGAGTCAGTTCCGAACTACTTGATCTGAGTTGAGCACGCGCCACCGCCTGACCCTCATTCCTCAAGGTCAACTGACCTACGGCATCTTCTGTTTCGTTTGTCCGTGTCAGTAACAGAGGAGATGGACGGATCTCCAACCGGGGCTCAAGCACAATACCAAAGCAGAGGTCCATCACAGCCTGACCGCCATTAGTATCAACAACAATAGCATCCTTCTCCGAGACAGATCCCTTGGGCAACCCTTTGGGCCATGCTTTCACTCTAACAGATTGGGACCTTCCCGTGGGGCAATCGAACGAGGAAGGCTCAATGGCGAGCCACTCTACCCTTGACTGTATTTGTCCAGATAGAGTGCCCAGCCCGTGGTTGAAGATAGTAAAAGAGCCTTCGATCTCAGCATGATTGATACTCGTACCCAAGTCAAGCACGGAAACGTCCAGAGCAAGTCGCGGAGAGGCAATCGTGATCGCGATCGGAACGTCTTCGCGCCCTCCGTTGCTCGCTATGTGTAGCGAGCCCTCAGCCATTTCCGTCTCGCTTGGTAAAGCTAGTGTGTAAGCAGTAAGTCTCACCTCACTAGTTTTCCCGGTTTCACTTAGGCCTTCTGTGGGCTCAATCTCGACCCAAAGGCTGTCAGTCTTGATGTCCCAACTCAGGATACCGGTACCTTCGTTCCGTATCAGAAGGGATCTGCTGACCGGCTCAGGCATACCAACGATACCAAAGTCCAGGACGGAGGGGGTGAGCGCCAGGAGGGGCTTCAGAATGTCCAGTCTAGTGCCTATATCCGCTGTACCGTCGTTAGATGCAATGCGGACCGCTTCCGGTAGAGTCAAGCTCAAGCCACGAGAAAAAGCAGCAGTATCTGCCGTGACAGTCAACTGCACAGATTGTCCTGGGGCACACACGAAGTACTCCGGTGAGATCGTCAACCACTCCAGCAGACTCTCAGCGTGGGCTTCTAGAGGTGCTGACCCCACATTCGAGATGGGCAAGAGAAGTTGAGAAACTTGGCCTAGAGGGACATCTTGGAAGTGCAATGACTCCTTGGATACTGATAACTGGGGAGCAAGGATCTCCGTTTGCGCAGATACCATCCGTTCCCCAGCGTTGGTCTCGATCGACAGGGCTGTCAATTCGCGTATGGTTCCTTGACTCAGTTCGGTCGTGTCGATCACGATTGTATGCGAGACATGCTCGCCAGGGTTGCAGAGTATCGTATCGGGCTCAACACACAGCCAGGGAATCTGAGTACGGACAACTCCTCGCAGTATACCGTCGCCTACGTTACTGAGATTGATGGTTTTTTCTGCGGCCTGGCCTCGTAGGAGGGGACCGAAGTCTACGTGAGTGGTTTCCAGCTTGAGGGATGGCTGCACACGCCGGACGCGCACTTCGATGCGCTCTTGTCCGACATCGCTGTCCAAGAGCAAGGCCCTGGGCTCGACTAGTTTGCCTTTGGGCAATTTCCCAGTCAGCAGCGCAAGACTGAGCTGCAATGTTTGATGAGGTGGACAGCGGAATGCTTCCTTCGATACTCTGAGCCAGGAGACGCGGCTACGCAGAGTTCCTTTCAACAAACTATCGCCGTCGTTGAATATGGTAACCTGGCGAAGGAGTTCTCCGTCTCCCTGGACACGACCGAAGTCCAACACCTTCTCTTTCACCCTCAGAGTAGGGCCTTGTACCACTGCTGCGCGGGCACCTATCCATTGCCGCCGACCGGAGTTGGTCTCCACGGAAAGAGCCTGAGGCTCATTAGTTGTCTCGGGGGGAAGGCTCTTTGCCAGCACGCTGACTACAAGTTTGGAAGCCTGCTGAGGCTTACAGCGGAAAGTGCCTTTGGACACAGTTATCCAAGGCACGTGGCTCATGAGGCGTCCAACTAGCTGTCTTTTTCCCGTGTTACGTACTGTTACCACTACCTTTCGAAGTTCATGCGGGTCCATTTCGCCCAGGTCAAGGTAACGCGGACTGACTCGCAACTGAGGTGGTTCGGCGTGGCGTGAAACGACCCGGGTTGGAGCTTCCTCTCTGGGTTCGTGGCTGCGTGGTTTTTCTGCACGCTGCAATTTCTGGACCGGGAC
>JAKLPW010000277.1 GCA_022013675.1 Anaerolineae bacterium
CCTCGCCCCTACGAGCAATGTCAGCCCAGACGTAGGGGGACTTGCTTGCTGTGCCCTTTTTTCGTACCTTGGTGTGCTCAGACCGATAGTGACAAAAGTCATGGGTCTGAATCTGACCAATGGCACTGTTGCGAAGGGTCCCGATGTGTCATAATGGGACTGGATGACGGGAATATCATGGAACAGAAGAAGGAGACATAAAGAATGAGCAAAGTCAAGGTTGTTGGCATTATTGCATTGATCGCTGTGGTGGCCTTTGTGGGTTTGACGTACTTGCGGGGGCAACCAACGGCGCAGGCTAAGGAATCGGAGGTACTCACTGTCAAGGTGAAACGGGGTAGTGTCGAGGAGTCTATTAGCGCCACCGGCAACGTGGTGGCGAGCAGCCAGGCCACCCTGGTCTTCGAAACCAGCGGTCAGGTAGATGAGATCCTGGTGGACGAGGGAGAAACGGTCGGGGGCGGACAAGTGCTGATCCGGCTGGACGACACGGCGCTGCAAGAGCAGGTGAGTCGCGCCGAGGCCAGTCTCAGCACCGCGCAGGCACGTTTGGACCAGGCCAAGCGCCCCGCCACCGAGGCAGAGCTGGCCGCATACGAGGCAGCGGTGACCAGTGCTAGGGCTAGCCTTTCCGCGTTGCTCGACGACCCCACGGAGACTGAGACTAGGTCGGCCCAGTTGAGTATCGAGGCGGCTAGAAACCAACTCTATGGGATGCAGGCTCAGCGGGACAGCACGGCGAACAACTCCAGGTCAACCTCAGGGGCGGTGGATGCCGCCGAAGCTCAGGTGCTTTCAGCGGAAGTCAGCGTACAGCAGGCTCTACTGGCTGCAGAGAAGCTGTGGGAATCTCCCACGGAACAGAGTATTACCATGGCACAGAGTCAGGTCGACCAGGCCGAGGCACAGTTGGCCCAGATGCTGGAGCGTCCGAAGGCCGAAGACGTGGCCTTAACGAAGGCGCAGTATGATGAATCCGCGCTGGCTCTGGCGCTGGCGAAAGATGCGCTGGATGACGCAGTGCTGACCGCTCCCTTCAGTGGGACTGTCTTGCAGGTGTCGGTCAGTGTCGGCGACTGGGCTTCCCCGGGCATGCCCGCCGTGGTAGTGGCGGATACGGATGTGTTGATCCTGGATGTGAACGTGGATGAGCTGGATATTGCGGAGATTGCCGAGGGACAAATGGCTCGGCTTACTTTCGAGGCGCTGCCGAAAGAGGATGTCGTTGGAACCGTTGTCCACATCGCGCCCAGTTCGAAGAACGTGAGCGGTGCTGTCGCCTACCTGGTCGAAATCAGCTTCGAGCCGGGAGACCTGCCCGTCCGTCTGGGCATGACCACAAACGTGGATATCGTCACTTCCAGGGTCGAGGACGTGCTGGTAGTGCCTAACCAGGCCATCGAGTCCGATCGGGAAGCGGGACGATACTACGTTACGCGCCTGGTCTCCCCGGAGAATGTGGAGAGGATTGAAGTCGAGATAGGGCTTCGGGACGAGTACACGACGCAGATTCTGAGTGGCGTGGACGAAGGCGATGTGTTGCTAATGCCGCAGATCCAGGGGGGAAGTGATGACGCCACGGTCATGCCAGCGCCGGGCATGGGTATGATGGGAAGCTTCCGGGGTGCCTCGGGTGGAGGTGGTCCGAAATGATAGAGATCAAGGACATCACCAAGGTGTACCAGATGGGGCAAGTTGAGGTCCACGCGCTGAGGGGCATGTCGCTGGGGATCGAGAAGGGTGAGTTCGTGAGCATCATGGGGCCGTCGGGATCGGGGAAGTCCACGCTGATGAACGTGC
>JAKLPW010000278.1 GCA_022013675.1 Anaerolineae bacterium
ACTGCGCGACAGAGGCATTAGGCCCATGGTCACCCTACACCACTTCACCAATCCCCTCTGGCTGGTGGCGAAAGGTGGGTGGGAGAATCCCGAGGCTGTGCCGCTGTTCGACCGCTATACCTCAAAAGTAGTCGAGGAGTTGGGTGATCTTTGCAGCATCTGGTGCACTCTGAACGAACCCCTGATCTACATCGTCTTCGGCTACATCTACGGTACCTGGCCGCCAGGAGTCCGCAGCCTCCCACGAGGCATAAAGGTATTCCGCAACATGGTCCGCGCCCACGCCCAGGCCTACCGCACGATACATCGCCTCCAGGCAGACGCCCAGGTCAGCATCGCCAAGCACGTGCGGGTTTTCGATCCTGCCAACCCAGAGTCGCGGGCCGACAGATGGGCGGCCCGATTGCTGGAACATGTCTTCAACGATACGTTCCTGCGCGCAGTAACGAAAGGCCGAATCGAGCCCCCTTTCGGCCTCTGGGAACTGATCCCCCAGGCGATAGACACTCTCGATTACATCGGCGTCAACTATTACTCGCGGGATATGGTGGCCTTCGACATCACGCACCCGGCCTCATTCTTCGCTCGTCGCTTCTCCAACCCCGACAGCGAATTCAGCATGGAGGGCTGGGGAGAGGTGTATCCCGAGGGACTGTACAGGATACTGGTGGAGCTGCGTGGATACGGCAAGCCCTTATACATCACCGAGGTAGGCATCCCTGACAACACCGATGAGCAGAGGCCGCGCTTCATCCTGACCCACGCCGCCGCCACCCACCGCGCCGTCCAGGAAGGCGCGCCGGTGAAGGGTCTCTACTTCTGGTCCCTGGTGGACAACTTCGAGTGGGCCGAGGGCTATTCGGCGCGCTTCGGACTCATCGAGGTTGAGCCCGAGACCCAGATTCGCAAGCTCAAAGAGAGCGCTCGCCTGTACGCGGAGATCTCCAAAGCCAACGCTATCACTCCACAGATAGTCGAGAAGTGGGCACCCGAGATCATTGATCAGATTCTTAAGTAGGAAAGACCTCCGAGGTTTCCGCGGTGCACCCACCATGCTACTTGCTACGGGGTATCTCCGGACCAAATGGCAAAACCTCGGAGGTCTTCTCCTCATGGCCTGATCCTTGTACGTCAGCCGAGAGCGCGGAGAAGATCAAGAAGGACTTTCTCAGCCCGCTCAGCGCACGCTGAGCGCCCTCTGCGCCCGCTCAGCGGCCTCTGCGGTAAATCAAGCGACAAGGTCTATCGCCGAACCATGACTCGTGGGCAATCACCAGAAGAAAGGACTTGAAAGGAGAGAGACAAGATGAACTACCAGATACCGCCGGATAGATTTCTTCCCTACCTGACTACTGCTGAAGTGGAGGCCCTACCAAAAGAGCATGCCGTCGTGGTCTTGCCGGTAGCCGCCATCGAACAACACGGCCCACACCTTCCCGTCTTCACTGACACGATGATCCTGAACGCCGTATTGAGTCGTGCCTTGGAAAGTCTGGATGCCGAGGTCTCGGTTTTCGCGATGCCGCCCTTACCCTACGGGAAGAGCAATGAACACGCTGGCTATGCGGGGACCGTCTACCTCTCATCGGAGACCTTCATTACCGTGTTGAAGGAGATTTGCGGTTGCCTGGCAAAGAGTGGGTTCAAACGGATTGCCATCCTCAACTGCCATGGCGGGAACACGGAGATAGTCAGCTTCGTCATCCGAGACATTCGGGAGCAACACGGGGTAAAAGTCTTCTCCATCGAGCCCTGGCGTCCGTTGGGAGGAGCGAAGGACCCAATCACACCTGGGGGAGGATACGACATACATGCTGGGGAGGGAGAGACCTCAGTGATGCTGGCCATTGCTCCAAGCCTGGTGCACGAGGGACTGGCCCCAAGCAGTATGCCTTCCAAGCTGCAGGAGATGGGCTATCCTCCGGGTGGAGGGGCTCTGACGTTTGCCTGGCTGATGCCAGACATATCAGCGACGGGTGTGGTAGGCGACGCAACCAAGGCCAGCGCCGAGAAAGGCCGGGTGATGCTGGACCTATACGCATCGAGGGTTGCAGCATTGCTGCAAAAGATCTCGGTCTTCGAGTTCTAGCACGTCCAGAGGAGAAGGCGAGAGGTAAGGATGCTGAGAATGCCTGCGCCCAGCCCTCGGAGGTTTTCTCCTCTTGGCCTGATCCGTGTATGTCCGTGTCAATCCGTGTCCCATCCGATCGCTACTCAGTTTGACGCTCCTCGATCCATCTGCTATAATCCCAACTGTACCATGAGGGCCGTTAGCTCAGTTGGCAGAGCACCTGCCTTTTAAGCAGGGTGTCACGCGTTCGAGTCGCGTACGGCTCACTATGTAACCCAAGATAACCTTCCTCAATGATCGAGAGGAGTTGCAGCGCAGAAAGCTATCCT
>JAKLPW010000279.1 GCA_022013675.1 Anaerolineae bacterium
CAAGTGATTCCAGACAGACGTTATGTCGAGCGATGTCAAAGCTTGCCCTATACGCCAGACTGTGATAGAATGGGTAAAGCTTAGGTTGCTCCGTCTGGAGTATTGGAGGGAGTGAACCACGGCAAGAGACCACGGGCCGACCTAGTACTACAACCTTACTTGTGATTTGTGCATATCGACAAACCATGCGATAATTACCTCAACGCAGCCAGAGGAGTTGAGGCCAATGAATCCAAGCGAAATCGAGCAGTACGCGGCCGAGTTTGAATCGTTCCATGCGCGTTTCGCGCGTTTCTTTGTACGTAGCGAGCCGCGAGAGGCGGCACGGCAGTACCTGCGTGGGCTGTTGGCGCCCGTTCCGCGCAAGAACTGCTGGCAGATGGCGGAAGCAACAGGTGCCAAAGACCCCCAAGCGATGCAACGGTTGTTGTTTGCTGCCCTGTGGGATGCCGACGCCGTGCGTGATGAGTTGCAGACGTTTGTCATTGAGCGCTTTGGCGAGGCGGATGGGATCGGCGTCGTCGATGAGACCGGCTTCCTGAAGAAAGGGACGAAGTCGGTTGGCGTGAAACGACAATACTGCGGCACAGCCGGTAAGATCGAGAACTGCCAGGTCGGGGTCTTTCTGACGTACTGCACCGGTCGTGGATACACCTTCCTGGACCGACGACTGTACCTGCCAAAGGAATGGTGCGAGGACCGGGAACGTCGCCGCGAGGCACGTGTACCGGAGAAGGTGATCTTTGAGACCAAGCCGCAGTTGGCACTCCAGATGCTGGAGCATGTCTGGGCGCGAGGCATCCCGATGCGGTGGGTGAGCGGTGATGAGGTCTACGGAGACGGCACTCGATTTCGCGACGGGATAGCTCAGGCTGGGAAGAAGTACGTGCTGGCGGTCTCGGCTAACACGCCGGTGTGGCACGAGCGTCAGCCTGTGGTGGCGTCTTTCAAGGGCCAGAGGGGACGGCCGAGGAAGAAGCCGTGCCTGGGGAATGGAGCCACAGCGTGGGAACCCGTCTCGGCGGTGGTCGCTGCCTTGCCGTCCCAGGCATGGCGGCGAGTGGCGGTGGGTCAAGGAGAAAAAGGGCCGCGTATCTACGACTGGGTGCGGGTGCGCATCTTTGAGAAGCGTGGGGCTGTGCCTGGCCCGGAGGGCTGGTTGCTGGCGCGGCGCTCCATCACCGACCCGACGGAGCTGGCCTACTACCTGTCCAATGCCCCGCGCAGCACGTCGCTGCGCACTCTGGCCGAAGTAGCCGGGGCTCGCTGGAGCATCGAAACCACCTTCGAGGAAGGCAAAGGCGAAGCGGGTCTCGACGAATATGAGGTCCGTTATTGGCACAGTTGGCATCGCCATATCACCCTATCGATGATAGCCCACGCTTGGTTGGCTGCCCTGCGGCAGGCCGGGGGGGAAAAATCCCCCAGATCCCGAGATGGCCGAGTTGAGCGTGCCCGAGGTGCGGCGGTTGCTGGAGATCGCGCTGCCGCTGCCACCACGCAGCCCCGAACTGCGGCTGGCCTGGTCCCGCTGGCGTCGAACCAGGCGGCAACAGGCTCGTCGCAGCCATTACCGAAGACGGGGCGCTCCTTGGCCCGAAGGCGGTATCCATAGAAACCGTTCACCATAAGTCAGGTTGTAGTACTAACCTCCCCCCGTCGGAAAAGCACCGCCAGGGGGAGGAACCAGAGTCCCCTCCCCTGTGCATGCCCTTCGCACGGGGGAGGGTTAGGGTGGGGGCCGAACCGAAGCCGGAATCGGACACGGCCTCAAGAACGTTTTTCTTTTCCGTGTTCGTCCGTGGAAATCCGTGTCCCATCAGCTTTGCCCCC
>JAKLPW010000280.1 GCA_022013675.1 Anaerolineae bacterium
AGCCACTTGAGCACCACGTTGGCAAAACCGAAATTTGGATCATACATGTAACGCCATACGGCACTCACCGCCACCGTCGAGGTGATCACTGGAAGAAAGTAGATGGTGCGGTAAAACGAGAGCCCCCGGATACTCCCGTTGAGCAGCATGGCCACCAGCAACGACAGAATGATGTCAGCCGGAATCTTCACCGCTCCGAAGTAGATGGTATTCTTGATGGTGTTCCAGAACTCCTTGTTGGTGAGAAGAAATGTATAGTTACCCAACCCAATGAACTTCCTTCCCTCAACCGAGAGGAGCTCCCATTTGCTGAAGCTGAGTACCAGAGCCATGACTACGGGAACAATGACGAATGCCAGCAACACCACAGCCGAAGGCAGCAGATAGGTCACCCCGGCCATCAGATCCTGCCGCAACAGCGGACGCTTGAGATAGTGCTTCAGTTGCTTGAGGAATCCAACCTTCCCCTGTGCCTGCATACCGTTCTATCCTCCTTTGCCTCTTGCTTGAGCGTGATTCGCCAATCGCCTCGCCATCTCCTCGATCCTCAACCCGTTGACTTCCTCAACCACGACCAGCGAATCCCCATCGAAGGCCTCGATGCCTCGCAGCCCACCGCATATTGCCCCCGTCATGGATGCCAGGGTATCGGTATCCCCTCCCAGGTTAGCTGCCGCCAGCATCGCCGCCATCGGCTCGCCCTTGGCCCAATGCGCCAGACCGATGGCGGCTGGCACTAACTCCCAAGGGTAGTAGTCTACGCCGATTAGCTCATAGATCACGGCCAGACCACGTTCGCGATCCCGCCCTTCCACTAAGGAAAGGGCATGTGCGATACGTCGATCTATGGGCGGCGTCCAGCTCCAACCACCGTACTCCCGGCCCCGGCGGGCACCTTCCTGGCCCGCGGCCGCGACACTCTCCGTAGTCGCTCCATCCCGCAGACTCTCGGCCAGTGCGAAAGCCATGGCCATTGCCCCCGAGATAGCCACCCGGGTGTAATGAGTCGGCGCACAAGAGGCCACCACTTCCTCGACCAGTCTTTCGGGCGAGAACGAGATAGCCAGCGGCGCTACTCTCATGGCCGCACCTACGGTAATCCCTCCGCTTCCAGCATTCTCCCAAGGCACACCCTCAGAGATAGCTTCCAACGCCCTCTTGGTGGACGGTCCCACAAACCGGTTGCGCTTAACTCTATCAGTTCGGCTCCACTCCAGTAGACGCTCCGCCAGTCTCTCAGGACCGATCCGGCCATCCTCCAGAATCATCTCGGCCAGTATCCAGGTATGCTCGGTGTCATCGGTCACCGAGCCCAACGGGAGATTGTGATGTGGGTGTGCGGAGGCAACCTTCACTAAACCTCGGACTTCCCCGTACCACTCCCTGATCATCTCAGGGGTCAGGAACTCAGTAGGCATGCCCAGGGCATCCCCCAAAGCAACGCCAGCCAACATCCCTGTCACCTTCGAAATCATACGGTCATCAGCCATCCATCCCCCTGACTCCATGACAACCATGGGCTTGATGCCTTCGTACTGCTTTGACGCTTCTATGGCGTCTCGAATACCTTCCAAACAAGGCCGCAATCATGCCACTACTGCTCAGTAAGGATATCGGCCTATAAACTCGGAGCATCCCCAATATAGCGCAGCCCCTGCTGACCGGCTCGCAGCGCAAGCTGAGCCAAATCGCCTACGCTGCCCTGCTCCCGGCTCATGAGTAGCTCCAGCAGCATCGGCAGACTGGCTCCGGCAACGACGTGCACTCCCGGCTGCATCGCTCCGATCGTCGCATTGAAGGGAGTGCCACCAAACAGATCAACTAACACTAGAATGCCTTCATCACTACGTAGTTCGGCAATCGCTCTTCGAACCTTCTTGATAAAACCGCTCAGTCCTTCCCCTTCTTCCAGCCCAAGCGTAGCCACCATCTCCTGCTTGCCGACGATCATCTCTGCGCTGGACAGCAACGCCTCAGCCAGATGGCCGTGGCTTATGATCAGAACGGGTACCTTTGCCATATCGGCTACTGTTCCTTTCTCTGGCAACTCCCGAACGCGTGATATCACGGCGGGAGATCACGCCGTGATATCACGGCATCAACATAACCTTGAGGGAGCCTAGACTACTTGCCAGATCAAGTGCTTCCCTCGCCTTCTCCAATGGAAACCTGGCTGAGATCAGCGGCTTCAGATCAACCGCGTGGTTGGCTATCATCTCGGCCGCCAACCGATAGTCAACCGTCCGGTAGCCAGAAGTCCCAATCAGTGATACCTCACGATAGTGGATCGTGAATGCCGAAACGGAGAGCATGGTGTCGCGGGGAAGTCCGCCGAACATGTGAACCACTCCCCCCGGGGCAGCGCAGTCGATGACCGACTCCACGACCCTGGCGTTGCCCACCGCAGCGATGACTACATCCGGCCCGATCCCCTCTGTCTGCTCGCGGGACCAGGCACAGACATCCTCTCCTCCGATGGGATCGAACACCTGACTGCCTAGCTCGGTTGCCAGTTCCCGTCGTTTGGCGTCGGGTTCGCTCACGAGGATCCGAGTAGCCCCCCACGCGCGGGCCAGCTCCACCAGAAGCATCCCCATCATTCCCGCTCCCACAAGCATGAGTGTCTGGCCGGGCTTCCAGCGGCAGGCAGAAAGTGCAAGGATACAACATGCTAGCGGCTCCGCCAGCACCGCCTCCTCCCAACTCACATCCTCAGGGATCTTCCAGGCGGTCTTGCGAACCAGCGCCACGGGTATAGATACTCTCTCGGCGAAGGCCCCACTAGAGAGGAAAACCTTTCGAGAGCATAACTCCTCATGATCAGATAGGCACAAATGGCACTCGCCACATCCCGCGTATGGTGCTGCGGCCACGCGATCTCCCACCTCGAACCCTGGGACTTTCGACTGTTCCACCTCGCCCGCAAACTCGTGACCGAGAATCATGGGCGGCTTCATGCCATGACGCCGGCCCAAGAACGCCTTCACGTCGGTGGCACACACACCACAGGCTTTGACACGCAACAGCAGCCCATCGCCCGCGTCAGGATTGGGATAGTCTTGAAACTCAATCACCCCTGGGCCCGTATACACCGCAGCTTTCATACTTTCAGCTCCTCTGGACAATGAGCTAGAGGGCACCGGAGGCGTGGTACCCTCTAGCCATTACATCGATGATCTAGAAGACGAGTTGCCCGCTCAGGATCATACTACCACCGCTAGCCAAGCAATCCAAGAGCCGTTCCGGCAACGGACAGAGCCATCAGCACGACCATGACCCATACCGGCGACAGCCGCTTCTTGAGCAGCCAGTATACCAGGAACAACAATCCCAGAGGGAGCAGCTTCGGCATGATCTGATCGAGCACACCCTGGAGAGCCACTCCGCTGCCCGCCGCTTCAGTCTGGA
This sequence comes from Anaerolineae bacterium, assembly GCA_022013675.1. Classification (GTDB taxonomy): domain Bacteria; phylum Chloroflexota; class Anaerolineae; order JAKLPW01; family JAKLPW01; genus JAKLPW01. The sequence goes on from JAKLPW010000280.1 coordinate 3,409, forward strand.
AGAAGACGATCGTTGTTTTGATGTTGATGAGGGTAGCAACCATTACACCGGCGACCACCATGGCCACGATGCGGGCCCCCAAGGTGACCTTTTCCAGGATTTGGCTCTGTTGAATCTGAGCGATGACGTTGACGCCGCCTCTGTACCCCCAGAAGAAGGGATAGTAGTGGCCCAGTACAGCGAGTCCGCCGATGCCAACCAGAGAGACGAGCATACTCAGCGCCGAACCTCCAACAGCAAGGTTGGCGGAAATGGCCAGGACGATCGGGTGGAGCGTCCCCCAGAAAAGCGAGTCACCCACACCGGCGAAGGGCCCCATCATGGCCACCTTCAAGCCATTGATGGTTTCGTTGGTCACCTCCTCACCCCGCGCTTTCGCCTCTTCCATGGCCACCATTATACCCATGATCAGGGCACCAAAGTAGGGGTGCGTGTTGTAGAAAACCAGATGCCGCTTGAAACCCTCTTTGACTTCCTCCAAGGACAAACGCAGGTCTCGGAACACCGGCACCATCACCTGTGCCATACCCAGCGCCATCAAGCGCTCGAAGTTGTAGTTTCCGGCAAAGTTGAAGGTTCGCCACAACGCACCATACAGAGCATTCTCACTCAGCTTTCCTTCTACGGCCGTTTTTTCGGCTGCCTTGGTTACTGGCTGGACAGTTGTGCTCTCAGCACCCGCCGACTTCAGCTTCACATAGACCAGCCCGATAACGACTCCCAGGGCAGCCCCGGCAAGGGCGTTGATCTCCATGTAAACCGCTGCCAGGAAGCCCAGGAAGAAGAAGGGCCATACTTCCGCCGAAGCGATGATCAGCAACAACATGCCGAATCCCAGGGCGGGCAGAACACCTCCCGAATACCCAAGGCCACCAGCTAGCCACCCAGGGATCGCCTCCATCAGACTCGCAGCAGCGTCCACACCCAGGCCTACCGCCAGAAAGGCCGGGACAAACGCCGTGATATCCCAACCGGTTCTGTTGATGCTGTTGAGCAAGTCAAGGCCCTTACTGTTGCCTTTTTCCGCCAGTCGGTCGGCCCAGTGAACGATGGGCGTATTGAGAGACAGCAAGCCAAGCTGGGTAATCTGACTGAAGATGGCAACAGGTACCACAAGAGCAATGGCCTCTCCGGTCTCTGCGCCGGTAAGGATGGCCAAGGCTGTTGCCAGGATCGATGCCAAAACCGGACTCGGCGGGATCGATGCCCCCACGATGAAGACGCCGATGAACATAAGCTGCACGGTTCCACCCACCAGCAAGCCGGTTCGGATATCGCCCAGCAATAACCCTGTGATCGCAGCAGGAACGACTGGGCTATAGAAGAACACGCTGGCAATACCATTCATGATGGTGAGCCACCAAGCCGCTGCCTTCGTTTCCTTGCCAGTGATGACGACAAACAGCTCCACCGGCATCCGTAGAACGATGGACCACAACCCGGCCACCATCGCTACAATAAAAGCTTCACGCCACATGAGAGAATTCCTCCTTTTTTTGTGCTCCAGGCTAATCCCAGGAGCAGATATACACTACAGACTAAGTCGAGCGATCCGATCAGTTGGGACCATTCGCACCTCCATTTCTACACCGCGGGCATCCAGTTCCCGGAATGCGGCCTCCTCCGGTGGCAGAGCGTAAACCACCCTGGCCAGAGATCGAGCCCCAGGCCGCATCTGCAAGCCCCCAATGTTGATCTTGTTGATCTCGATTCCCGCATCCATCAGGGCAACCACATCCTCAGGAGAGGGGGCTATGAGGAAGACCTTCCGTGCTGCACCTTCCCCAAGCAGAAAGTCGGCGGCTTCTTGCGTACCGAGCAGGATGATCTTCGCGCCCGGCACGGTGGCCACAGAGAAGATCATGGCATAGGTGGGGTCTGCCGCAATGCGGTCGTTGGCGATGATGATCGTGTCCGCCGGGAACAGTCGGAGCCAAGCCGTCGTCACCTGACCGTGGATAAGTCTATCGTCGATGCGCACCATTTGAATAGCCAACTTCCTGTACCTCCTCGATTTCTCACCATCTACCCCTACAATTTCTAGGCCTGCAAAAGCCCCGCAGCAGTCGTCTCATCCGTGATCAGAACCTTGATGTAACCGCCTCTAATGGCTCCCAGAATAGCCTCGACCTTATGGAGCCCCCCTGCGACGCCTACCACTCGCGGAATGCGTCGCACCTGTTCCAACTCAATGCCCAATATCCCCGGTGGGCCACCAGCACTCGGGGAGCCATCCAGGGAGAAGAAGCGCATGCAAATATCCCCAACGGCACGTGCAGCCCTAAGATGCTCCCTCATCTCCGGATCCAGATACCCCACGAAGAGCACCTCAAACTCGGATTCGAAGTCCGTGTTGCCAATGCCCACTAAAGCCAGGTCGAGATTACTCCAGCGATCCACAATCCGCCGTACATCAACCGTATCGCGCAGCCCTTCCTGAATTAATTCATTCTGTAGGATAGCAGGAGCGAAGCAGGGGTACCAATCTCCCCCAAAGGCATCGGCCAAACGCCTGGCAAGCTCGTTTACCTGAAATGAAGGCGCGACCTGTCCAATCCCTCCTACCAGAGGCACCACCTCGATATGAGCGTGGGCACCAACGTCTTCCAGTGCCTGAGCCACTTCGTAGAGGGTGCGCCCCCACCCTACCCCAACGACCTCGCCATCTCTGAGATTCTCCTCGAGGTACCTAGCCGCGGCCTGTCCGATGCGCCTACGTACGAGCTTGCCCGGCAACCCCTCAGTCTGAGCCGCAACCACTGCACCGCGCAGACCGAATCTCTCGACCAGTGCTTCTTCGAGATGGATATGCGTCACAAAAGGATCGTGAATGCTGATGTGCACTATGCCCAGGTCGCGTCCTCGCTTCAACAAGCGGGATACCGTCGAGCGCGAGATATGCAGTTGCTGGCCAACCTCACTCTGCGTCTTGTTGGACTCATAGTACAGACGGGCCGTCTGTAGAATAACGTCCATCTCCTCCCTCTTCGTCATGTCTTGTCTCCAGACGTTGCGTCTCCAGACGAAGCTCCCGCATCGGAGGCCCAGCGGCTGATTCGGTGAGAGACTTCCTTCAGCGCTGGGTAGAGATCGAGGTACACAGAGAAGAGAGTGTCGTAGCGGTCCACGGCCGCCGCGTCCGGCTCGATCCACTTGCGCACGTTGACCATAGCCGCCGATGCTGCCTCCACGTCTGCGTAGATGCCAAGTCCTGCGGCAGCCCAAATCGCGGCCCCGAGAACCGAGGTGTCGATCACTTCCAGACAGGCCACTCGCTTCCGGGTCACATCGGCCTTGATCTGATTCCAGAGATCGCTCTTCGATCCTCCTCCGCCGATGCGCAGTTCCGTAGCATCCAGGCCGGCATCTTCTTCCGCCAGGCTGAGGACGTGCCGGATGGCAAAAGCACCACCCTCGTAGACCGCCCGCGCGAAGTGCCCACGCCGGTGCTCGCGACGGCAGCCCACGAAAGCCCCCCGAGCCTGATCGTCCCAGATGGGGGCCCGCTCCCCTAACAGATAGGGCAAGAAGATCAGTCCATCACTTCCGGGAGAAACCACGGCCGCCTCCGTTTCCATGGTGGCGAAATCCTCCTCGCCTTGCTGGGGATAGAACGTCTGGCGCAACCACACCATTGCATCGGCCCCCAGTTGCATGGGACTGATGAGCACGCCGAGGTCGCCAGCCAGCGTCATCGCGCCCAAGCCGGGTACGGAGGCCGACTTGGAGATAATGAGGGCCACGACTTCCGAGGTGCCAGTGATATCCACCGCCTGCCCGGCTGCACCGCCCGCGCCCGCGATACCACACCAGGCATCGATGGTTCCGGAGATCACTGGAGTACCCGGCGCAAGGCGTGTTTCCTCTGCTGCCCTCGATGTGACCTCCCCCACACGTGAGGTCGGGTCGCAAACAGGAGGCAAACGCTCAGGCGATATGCCCAGGCGAGCGAAGTAATCCGCGTCGTAGCTTAGGGTAGCCGCATGAGCCAGGGAATAGGCGCTGTTTGAGTCTGTGGTGGCATTACCGGTCAGGCGGAAGGCCAGATAGTCCTTGGGCTGTAGAACCCAGCGAACCTGGTCCCAATGAGGGTCGTGGTCTCGGAGCCAGAGCAATCTTGAGGGGGGCATGGCCGAATCGGGGGTGAAAGCGAGGCCAGTATAGGCTTGGAGCTCCTCCGGCGTGAAGTTCTCCGCCATCCAGGCTGCCTCTGTGCTCGCTCGGCGATCCTGCCAGATGATGGCCCTTCCCAGAGTCTCCGCCTGAGCGTTGACCAGCGCGTGTCCCGGAGTCTGGCCGCTGAAGCTGATGCCGAGGATGTCGTCCGGCTTCACGTCGCTGGCGTCCAGCACCTCCCGCACTGCCTGGCAAGTGGCGGCCCACCAATCATCTGGGGACTGCTCCGCCCAGCCTTGCTGGGGACGATGGATCGCGTAGGAGCCTCGTGCAATCCCCATGGGGTTGCCCTGGAGATCGAAAAGGCCGGTCTTGCAGGCCGAGGTGCCCAAATCCACACCGAGGACACAGCGCACAGTTGACCCCCTCCCCCTGTATACGACACGATGGCGCGTGCACAATTGTGCTGCACATCTGTGCACTATTATACTATAGAAGAAGGTGTTTGTCAAGGCTTTTATGTCTACTTGATACTGATATATGTGTGGGGTATGGGAGGTGTGGGGGTGTGGGAGGTGTGGGGGTGTGGGGGTGTCTGTCTGAAAGGGGGAAGTGCTTGGAGCTCACGCAAAGGCGCAAAGGACGCAAGGAGCCCCCTCCCTAACCCTCCCCCGTGCGAAGGGCATGCACAGGGGAGGGGACCGGAGGTGTCGGGCGATGATGGTTGCTAAGGATGCCAAGGATGACAAGGATGACAGCATTATGACCCCTGTCAAGGATGCCAGAGAGCCCCCTCCCTAACCCTCTCCTTCGGCTACGCTCAGGACAGGCTCCCGTGCGAAGGACATGCACAGGGGAGGGGACCGGAACGCGCGCCGTCGTGTGCCCGCACCGCCGTGAACAGACGATGCTGGGGTTGGTTCGGTTGACAGGGGGTTCCTGGCTTGAGTGTTCTGAAGGGGTTGATGGGACACGGAATGCCACGGA
>JAKLPW010000281.1 GCA_022013675.1 Anaerolineae bacterium
TATGGAGGGAAAGATCAGGGGCCAAAAGAGAATCGAAGCCAGGGAACACACAGCCGAGGCGGTCAGCGCGATGCGCGCAACCCGCCAAGGGTGCTGCAGGACAGTGTCTCGCCACTTGCGCGGAATTGTTGGGCGGCATATCAACCACAGGGCGAAAGCGATGGAGGCCAAGCCTGCTGCGGCCAGAAAGCGGACCAAGGCGGGCTTGAAGAACACTCCGTAGATAAGGTCGCTCATATACTCGCGAGCATATAGGAGGTTGTGCATGGTGGCAAAAGCCATGCCTGTGCTCAACGAAATCAGGAGTTCTCCCGTTGGCGAGCGCAGCAGCCCCGTTTTTTCTCTATCCGGATCTGAGATTGGATGCATAGCCGGTTTCCGGAAGGCTAGGAGAAGGTAGACGAATGCCACAATGGGCAAGGTGTCAAACCTTGTCAGGAAGAGAGCGCTGAAACAGAGCCCACACGCTGCCGAGAGAAGGGTGGAGGGAAAGCGGATCCAGATGGCTAGCAGATAAAACCCTGCGACGACAAGATACTGCGTTAGCCCCTCGGACAGAGGGTGACGAACGTTCCATATCTGTACGAAGTTCAGTGCCAGGAAGGAAGTACCCAGTAGGCCGATCCAAGCTCCTCGATTCGGCTTCTCCTCACTCCTAAAGATCCTCTGGCACAAGAAGTACACTCCTGATGTGGATAGGAGACCGAAAGACGGCGCCACATACAGTGCACCTACCCTTCCGAAAACCAAGACGAAAAGCGCGATCCAGATACGATGGAGGTGGAGGAATCCGAACGAAACGGCAGAGAGGCCCCACTGCCAAACGTAGAAGATGCCCCAGAAGCGACGCCAATCCATCAACGGAGCTGGCCCTGCGTACAGAAGCTCCGCAGCCAGAGATGGAGTAAAGTTGGCCAGCAGAGGATCGTAGGCAATCAGTTCGCCCGTCTCTGCCAGGTTAATGCCACTCAGTACGTACACCCCCGCATCCGTCGACACGAGGAACTCCTCTGCCGGGCGGAAGTAGAGCCAGGCGGCAACAACGATGATCAGGAGAAGCAGGATTGACTGCACCGAAAACAGAGGCCTGGGCCACAGTGGTGGCTTCTTCTCTTCGGTGCCATTCTCCGCGTCCGCTTTTCGCTGCTTCAGTCCAATCCAGCCCATGACGATACAGGTCAGAAGCAACGCAGCCAGGCAATTCACGAGAGTGAAGCGTCCGATCTCGGCCAGGATCAGCGCCAGGAACGATGTGCAGAGGATGCTGATTAGCACTTGGACGAATAGCGTCTCGGAGAAATCCAGGCGTCGCAGAAGAGATCTTCCCCGGACCGTGAGTACCACACAGCCGGGGACAAAGATTGCGAAGGGAATCAAGAGAAAACGCAAGCAGGAAGTATCCACCATTATCCTTTCTAAAGCCGGTCCGACGCACAGATGAACGAAATCCTTCCGTGCTGGCTATCACGCCCGTACCTTGATGGGGAACTCGAATGGTCGTGAGCCCTCTTGCTCAAACCAGGTGACTTGTTCGTCTACCGCATCCAACCTTATCCAGTATTGTCCCGGCTGTGTTGGAGCCGTGAAAGAGTGCTTCACGACGACTGTCTGGCCGGGTGGCACATCTTCAGGCAGCATGGTGCGCTCCAAAATGTCTGACAGCAGTCGTTTCTCAGCGTCAAGCAGCTTGGTGCCCAAGGTCACAAACCCACCGCCGGGAAGTTGCGTGGACAACCACACGCTATCTCCCACGTTCTTCAACGAGACAGTTACCTCAATGATCTCCCCGCCATCCACCAACTTGGAGGGCGAATCGTCAACCAGGCGTATCCTGGCTCTCAACACGTTGGGAAACGCGCTACTGTACTCTCCACCGGGTTTATAGGCGAGAATAGTATTGGTGAAAGGGACCTGGGCATCACTCAAAGCACTAAAGACCCTTCGTCCACTTCGCTTCACGATGAGGTTGATCGCCTCGTAGGCTTGTATGTGGACAAACCCCGCCTTCTTAAGGAGATCCAGGAGCTCGGCTTGATCGAACGGCTTTTCCAGAGTCCCGAAGCGGATCATTACCTCGACATACTTCTTTTCACCCTGTGAACCTCGAGGGGAGTTGATGCCTTCCGTGATGTATAGTTTTCCACCAGGCTTCAAGGCCAGAAACACGCGATCAAGAACGGCTTGCGGGTTGGGGAAATGATGCAAACTGTCACAGAAGATAGCTGCATGATAGGATTCACGGTCCAATTCTGTGGTCTCCGCGTCACCCACCAGGAATCGGACCTTAAGGGGTTGCCCTTCGCGCGGGCCAAACTGGACCGACTCTATTCGTTCGTGCGCGATTTGGATCATGCCGGGGCTAATATCGATCCCAGTCACGTCGTAGCCTGAACGCGCTAAGAACTCAGTTAGCCAACCAGAACCGCAAGCTACTTCCAGAATCTTTGCTGTCGGTGGCAGGGCCATGATCTCGAGCATGCTGGCAAAGCCGTGAAACAACCTGACAGATTCTCTTTTGTCCCTTGAACAGTCAAAGGGCTTGGTGTACAGATAATAGCGACTGTCACTCGGCAATCTATGAGGATAGTCAATGGCGGCCTGTTTGTACCCTGCTGGTGTCGAAGTAGGATAGGGAGTTGCCCCGTCCCTCGTGGCTTCTGTGAGGCCTTGCACCACGTTCTTACTTCCTGGCCTTATTAAAAACTTTGTGTAGAACTTTTTCATGTTTCTGACTTTCTCCTCTCATTTTCCTCGCTTGTCTCCGGATCCCAGCTTCATAAAGTGAGATCCATATTCAACCCGACCAAAGCTGTCGCTATCTCCCTCAAGATCGTCTCGTCCCCGTCCCGGATGCCCAGACCGACCATCTCGGCGGCGATGTCAGAGATCAATCCCGCCAGCACATCGTCCCCGATTGGCCTTACCATGGATGGTATCACAGAAGA
>JAKLPW010000282.1 GCA_022013675.1 Anaerolineae bacterium
CCCTGAGGGCGACCGTCCTGTCAGCCCCTACGACATCTATCTCAAGACCATCTATGCCTTGGTCAAGGATCGGCTGGAGGGCAGGCGCGATGCCGAGCTTCTCTGGGAAGCCGAGATGCCCGAATTGGCTGACTTCCAGCGGGTGGCCATGCGCCAGGCGATCAAGATACTGGACACCTACGGCGGGGTCTTCGTCGCCGATGTGGTTGGGTTGGGCAAGACCTACATTGGCACCGGCTTGCTCAAGCATTACGCCCTCTATCGAGGCGCTCGGCCCCTGATCGTCTGCCCAGCCTCCTTGGTGGAGATGTGGGAATGGTTCATGGAGCGCTACCAGATTGATGCCCTCGTGGTCTCCATGGGCATGTTCAGCCAGAAGGGCAAAGAGCGCATGCTGGTTGACAATTGGCGCTACCGTGACCGTGACCTGCTGCTGGTGGACGAGTCCCAGAACTTTCGCTATCGTGATACCCAGCGCTACCAGGCCCTGCAGCTCTTTGCTCAGAACAGGCCTACTATCTTGCTCACGGCCACGCCCCGCGCCACCAGCGCCTGGGACATCCATGCACAGATCAAGCTTTGGCATCCTGAGGACACCACACGTATACCCATCGATCCTCCGAACCTAGGGGACTTCTTTCGCAAGGTGGAGCCGCGCAACGATGACGCTCCCAGCCGTAACTTGCAGGAGATCCTCAACCATGTCCTAATCCGCCGTACTCGCCACCATATCCGCAAGTACTATCCCGATGCTCAGATCAATGGGCAGTCTATCGTCTTCCCAGATCGTGAACTGGAGACCATCACCTACAGTATCGAGGAGACCTATCGCGGGCTGGGCGAAACAGCGGCAGAGAGCCAGGTGTACAGACGCCTGCGTGACCTCATGGGGCGGCTCACCTACGCGCGTTACGCCCTATTCGACTACGTCCAGGCTGGACATCAGAAGCAGGGGAAGTACCGTGACCTTCAGCGTGCGGGGACAAGCCTGCGGGGATTGATGCGTGTCATGCTCTTCAAACGCTTCGAGTCCAGCGTCCATGCCTTTCGCGAGACGGTGAACCGGCTCAGGGATCTGCAAAGGGCCTTCCAGGGGGCTCTGAGCCAAGACCTGATCCCGGCCGGAGATGAGGCTACGGATATCCTCTACAAGTCTGACCTGGATGATGAACTAACTCTCTACGAGGCTCTGCGGGAAGCCAGCACTCGCTACCCCGTCACTGACTTCGACGTGCCCAAGCTCCAGGCCGCCCTCGACACCGACATCGCTTTGCTGGATGAAATGGCTCGCCTGGTCGAGCCTATCGGTCCTGAAGAGGATAATAAACTTCAGCAACTCATCGCCATGATGATGCACGGGCGTGTTGACTCCAGACGGGGTTCCCTTCATGGAGATCTACTCAATGGCAAGGTTCTCATCTTTACCCAATACGCTGATACTGCTCACTATCTCTATGCCAACCTCAAGCACCTGGGCCATATCCGCGCCATCGAGAGTAACACTAAGGATCGCGGCCGTCTTATCGCACGTTTCGCACCCAAGGCCAATAACTACGCGCTGCGTACAGGTGAAGAGGAGCTGCGCATCCTCGTCTCCACCGATGTCCTCAGCGAAGGACTGAACCTTCAGGATGCTAACCACATCATCAACTACGATCTGCACTGGAACCCCATACGGCTGATCCAGCGTGCTGGGCGTGTGGATCGCATCGGCACTGCGCACAGTACGGTCTACGTTTACAACTTCCTTCCTGAGACCGGGCTGGAGCGCGAACTGGGGATAGAGGAGCGGCTTATGTATCGTATAGCCGAGATCCAAAGTACCATAGGCGAGGATGCCCCTGTCTTACATAAGAGCGAGAAGGTGAACAAGGAGGCCATGTACGCGATCTACCACGGCGATCCGACTGTCCTAGAGGAAGAACCGGAGGCCGATCTCTTCAATCTGCTGGAAGGCGAGGAGCTGATGCGCCAGATACAGCGCACTGACCCCGAGCGATTCCAGCAGATCGCCACCATGCCGGACGGCGTGCGCAGTGCCCGCGAGGCTGTTGGCAAACGCGGCCTCTTCGTCTTCTGCCAGGCGGGCAATTACCAGCGTCTATATTTGGTTGACGAGGAGGGGCATCGCACTGCCGATCCTCAACAGGCCATCCGGGCCATCCGCTGCGAGGAAAGCGAACCCACATTAGCCCTGCCCGCTGGAATCAATGAGCGCATCGCCGCCGTCAAACGGGATTTCGATGCCGAGGTGCGTGCCCGCCAGTCCGAGATACGTCACAGCGTAAGCAGCGCCCTGGGCCGTGACTACGTCCTGTCCGAGCTGCGCCTGATCTTCAAGGCTGAAGACGACCCCGCCGAGAAAGACCGGCTGGCTCTCTTGGCCGAGATCTTCACGACGGTTCCGCTGACCAACCGGGCCCACCGCGAACTGAACACCCTACGACGGAGCAACGTGTCAGGTCAGTCCCTGAGCGCTCAACTTCTGCGGATCGTGCGTGACTATGATTTGCAGAAAGCTTACGAGGGCATGGCCGATCGAGGCGAGCAAACGTTGCCCATCCCGCGGATCGTCTGCAGCGAAGCGCTGCTGTAATCTCATTAGGTGCGCACGACATGGTGAAACAAGTCTGCTTTGCCATTCTTTGTCTGGTGCTCGGGGCCTGCGTCGCGTCGCCCGTACCACCCACCGACGCTGTTACTGCTGAGCCGACCACTCCATGTGGCTGGGTCGAGAGCCGTCAGGGTTTGCCGGAGCTGTCCGAGGATGTGCAGGCGGCGCTGGAGGGTGCTGGGATTACAGGCGCGAAGGCGTATGCCGAAGCCTACGGCGAGGACTGCATGGACGCCAAGACGGGCAAAGCGCGGTACTTCGCCACCAAGGAGACCGATTTTCACGTCACCCTGAATGTGGACGGGCTGGGTGACACTGAGGCACTGGGCACAC
>JAKLPW010000283.1 GCA_022013675.1 Anaerolineae bacterium
CATGGCGCACGGAGTGGCTCAGGCAGGCCTCGACCTTGGGTCGCCAGAGGGCCTTGTGCCCGGCCATGATGCGCAAGGCAGGGCGTACCGTGTTCTCGAACGTTACCAGCGAAGAGACGGGAAAGCCCGGCAGGCTGAAGACCGGCACGCCTTGGATGGTCGCGAAGGTCAGGGGCTTGCCCGGCCTGATGGCAACCCATCCAAAGTGCACGGTGCCGAGGCTGGCCAGCACCGGTTTGAGCAGGTCGCGGGTGCCCATGGAGACGCCCCCGGAAGTGATGACCAGGTCGGCGTCCGTCACTGCCCCGAGGAGCGCTTCTCGGAGGGAGTCCTCGTTGTCAATGGAGCGGTCAATCCTGCGGGCGATTCCCCCGGCAGCTTGAACCGCCGCGCAGAGGGCATAGGAGTTGCTGTCGTGAATCTGTCCGGGAGCCAGCGGCTCACCCGGTGGGACCAGCTCGTCGCCGGTGGCCATCACAGCCACGCGTGGGCGAGGGTGAGCCAGGGCCTCCGCGCGCCCGACCATGGCCAGGAGGCCGATCTCCGCTGCTCCCAGCACGGTTCCTTTGGCGATGACGAGATCGCCTATGGCGATGTCCTGACCCGCCAAGCGGACCTGCTCGTGGGGTCGGACGGCTCGCTGGGGGTGCATGATGCCGTCAGTCTCGCTGGTCTGCTCCACAGGGATCACTGCATCGGCCCCTTTGGGCAAGGGTGCGCCGGTCATGATGCGGACGGTCGTTCCCGGCGTGACCTCGACGTCGAGCATGTTGCCCGCGTCTTGTTCTCCCAGTACCCGCCTTGCAGAGGTCCCGGCGTCAGCGATGACGGCGTATCCGTCCATCTTGGAGGCCGCGAAGGGGGGCATGTTCCTGGCAGCTACTATGTCTTCGGCCAATACCAGGTCATGCAATCCGAGCAGGCCGACCGGTGAGGGTGCCAGGGGAGTCACGGTCTTGGCGACTATGGCCCAGGCTTCTTCCCAGGAGATCATGGGGTATTTACTTGTGGTGGCAAATCTGGTCATTCTAGTTTCCCCCCTCCCAGCCGCCAGCGGGTGCAGCAAGCAGTACCCCTACGGGCGTTGGCCCGCTGCGTCTAATTGTAGGGGTACAGCTTGCCGTGCCCGCCAACCCTGGATCGCGGACATCCCTGTCCGCCTAATCGCATCGAAACATATGGGCACAGCTTGTCGTGCCCGCCAGCCCTGGATCGCGGACATCCCTGTCCGCCTAATCGCATCGAAACATATGGGCACTGCTTGTGCGCCCTTGCCCCTACGGACGTCGGTCAATCAAACAACAGCACCTGCACGGTGGTCCCGGCCTCCAGGTGATGGCGGTCCTCTGGGATCACGGCCAGGCCATCAGCGGCGACCATGGACATCAGAATGCCGGAGCCCTGGTCGCCGGTCAGTTCCGCCTCCAGACCTTCATCGGTCTCCATCAAGCGCACGCGCAGATAATGGCGGCGGCCATCCTTGCGGGATATGGCCTCGCGCAGGCGAGCCTCAACGGTGGGTATGTCCCAGCTAGTGTAGCCCAGCATCTTGCGCACCGCCGGCCTGCCGAAGAGCATGAAACTGATCATGGCGGCGACAGGGTTGCCTGGCAGGGCCAGCAGCGGAATGCCGCCGATGGTGCCGAAGGCCATAGGCTTCCCGGGCTTCATATTGACCCACCAGAAGTCTATGTTCCCCTCAGTGGAAAGCACGTGCTTGACCAAATCGAAATCGCCGACAGATACTCCCCCGGAGGTGACTATCATGTCGGCCCCCAGGTCCAGGGCGCGCTGGAGCCTCTGTGCCAGGGAGTCCTCCTGGTCGGGAGCGATCTCCAGCACCAATGGCTCCCCTCCGGCCTCTGTTATCTGAGCCGCGTTGCTGTAGCTGTTGATGTTGCGTATCTTGCCGGGTGCCAGGGGAGCGTCGATAGCTATGACCTCGTCCCCCGTGGCCAGCACTGTCACCCGGGGACGACGGTGCACGCGCACGCGCTCGTGTCCCATGGAAGCCAACATGCCTATCTCCTGCGGACGCACGGGCTGTCCCTGGTGCAGAACGATCTGCCCCTGGCGGATGTCCTCTCCCGCGTAGCGCACGTTGGCGCCTCGGGAAGGTATCCTCTGAATGACGACCCATTGGCCGTCAGACTGAGTGTCCTCGAAGCGAACAACAGAGTCGGCCCCCGCGGGAGCAGGCGCGCCGGTCATGATGCGCAAGGCTTCGCCCGCCGCCACCTGGCCGGGCCACACCTGGCCCGCCGGAAGTTCGCCGATGACGCGCAAACGCGGATGCCTATCCGGAGAGCTCTCCAGATCGCTGATTCGTACGGCATAGCCGTCCATGGCGGAGTTGTCGTGGGGTGGCACGTTCGCTTCAGCGCGGACGTCCTCGGCCAGCACCCGGCCCAGAGCTTCGAGGATGGGGATCTCCTCAACCTCCAGCGGCGCGACGGCGTCGAGAATGCGCTCGCGCGCGGCCTCGACGCTGAGCATAGGGTAGGAGTCCTTAGTGTGCATGTGTGTGCTCCCCGTGTTCGAGGTCTTCTCCCTGCGCCATCTGAATCGCGTGGGGCAGGATGTCCTTCAGCGCCTCCATGCCATCGCGGACGGCCTTGGTGCTGCCAGGGAGGTTGATGATGATACACTTGCCCCGCAGTCCGGCCACGCCTCGGGATACCATGGCCAATGGGGTCTTCGTGTAGCCTTCAAAGCGCAAGACCTCCGCCAGACCCGGGGCCAGGCGGTCGAGTACCTGCAGCGTGGCCTCGGGGGTGTGATCGCGGGGTGCGAGACCGGTGCCGCCGGTGGTGATGATGACGTCCAGATCACCGCTGTCGGCCAGGTAAGTGAGGGTCGCGATGATCTGCTCTTCCTCGTCGGGCACGATGATCTGCTCCAGCACACTCGCGCCCATGGCCCGCAGACCGTCGGCCACCAGGGGGCCGCTGATGTCCTCTCGCTTGCCGGCGAAGCCTTTGTCGCTTACCGTTATCACGGCTGCGTTCATCCTCATGGGTACCTCCCGTTTCATGTGCACGAAAAAAACCGACGTTCCTGCAAAGGAGAACGCCGGTTCACGTGGTGAGCGACTGTACATTCTCCTTCCCAAGCACGGGGGGCACGGACGTTTCCATCCATACCTTGGACCGCACATTCCTGTGCGATGCTACGACCGTGTACCATGGAGGTTCTCTTTAGGCCACACGGTTCGGAGAACTAGCTATTCGGTTGAAGTGTCCGCACTCATGCTAGCTGTTCTGATGGCGTGAACACTCACTAGACATAGTATACACCAACTGCATGATCGTGTCTAATTTGGAAGAGCATCTGGGGATGGG
>JAKLPW010000284.1 GCA_022013675.1 Anaerolineae bacterium
GATTGACGTTTGGTACGGCCTGTGGGCTAGGAAGCGGAAGCTGTAAGGCGTACTTTTGGGAGGGCAAGAGTATAGTGGTGAGGTTGCTGGCCAATGGTATCACATTCTGGGCGCCGGACCAACGAGTTGGCCCAGTTCACATTCTGATTCAGGATGAGGTCATCTCGAGGGTTTCGGATGCTCCCATTTCGGTTGAGCCTGAGTGGGAGGTCTTCGATCTAGGTGGCAGACTGGTGGTGCCGGGCTTCGTGGATGCTCACACCCACCTGGCTCAGTCGTTCGGGCGCGGAATCTACGACAACCTGCATATGACCCAGTGGCTCGTGGCTATGAGCCACAATTTCAACCTGACGCCTGACCAAGTGTACGTGGCCTCACTCATTGGTTGCATTGAAGCTATCAAGTCTGGCACCACCACGGTAGCAGAGATGACGAGCGTCGGGCCTCACGTCGACCCTTGCATCCAGGCCATCGCGGACAGCGGCCTGCGGGCGGTGGTCGGTGCCTGCATCGATGATTTACAAGAGGGGGACAATCCCCCCCCGGAGTTGAACGCTGACGGTGCTTTGCAGACCATGCGCGGGATCTACAGCCGCTGGCATGGGACGTATGGAGATCGTATCACCATGCGGGTCTCACCCGTCGGGCTGCCCGCATGTACAGAAGGGCTGATGCGCGGCTCACGGGCGCTGGCCAACGAATTGGGAGTGGGTATCCACACCCACTGTTGCGAGGGTGAGGCCGAGACAAACAGCGCCTACGAACGTTTTGGATGTAGCGAGGTCGAGGCTCTCTATCGTTTCGGTGTGCTGGGACCGGACGTGCAACTGGTCCACTGCGTCTGGCTGACCGAACGTGACAAGCAGCTCATTGCTGAGACGGGGTCCAGCGTTGTCTATTGCCCCTCCACCAATACCAAGATAACAGACGGCATCCCACCCATGCCGGATCTGTTCAGGCTGGGAGTTAACATTGCCTTGGGATGTGATGGGGAAGCAAGCAGTGGCACCTATGACATGCTGCAGGAAGCACGGCTGGCCTCATTGCTGGCCAAAGGTACTACCATGAACGCGGCCATCTTTACTGCCGAGGAGACGTTTGAGATGATGACGCGCAACGGAGCGCGGGCGGTGGGACTGGATGGCCAAGTAGGCGTTCTGGAGGTCGGCCGTAAGGCTGACGTGACCGTGATTGATTATCCTCAGGTGCATCTAATAGATGAAAGGCGACTGTTGTCCAACCTCATCTACTCGGCTACTGGCGGAGATGTGGACTCGGTCTTCGTGAGTGGACGGCCACTCATGTGGCGTCGTGAGCTGGTCCACTTGGACGAGAAACGGATAATGGCAAGGGCCTTGGAGATGATGCGCAAGGCTGATCACATCTTGGCACGTTGGGGCCCAGAGAGCTCAGGGCGCGCGTGAAAAAGGAAGGCGAGATCAGGTAGGATGCAGGAAGGGTGCACACAAAATCTGTCAGACAGCCAGGACCAGACCTGACAGGTGGGCTGTGACGCTGTCCCATTGGCCGCTGCGTAGCGCTGCCCGCGCTTTGGCTGTTTTGCGAATCCCCTCAGACCCCCAGCGAGCTCCAGCCACCTTGAGTCTCTGAGTGCCGATCTGTTTGCACCCGCTCTCTACAGTCCCGCTGCCGACTCTCAGTCCCATCTCTCGGAACTCAGCATACCGCAGGCGTTCCCGGTTGTTCGTGTATTACCTCAATGCTTTCCGTGCGGCTTCGCCAGCACTGGCGTGATCGAGGAACTCCTCGAACGAAGACAGCACGCGATCAAAACGCCCCTCCCACAAGTCGGTACGCACTTTGTCCTGCCAAGCCTTGCTCTCCGGGGTGCCTTCCCCGAAGACCGCCTTAGCGATGGAGGCGATATACTCCACGGCGTGATACCAATCCACAAACGGAGGCCCATTTGTCCTAATCTCACTGACAACCTTTGCGTGCACCAATGAATAATGAATACGTCAACTTGACAAATCGTTGCCGATGTGCTATAATATGCTCAATTGAGAGCCCATGCTCATATGAGCAATCGGCCACTCAGAACTGACCGCTGACGGGCGAGAGCACTTCGGAACCCGTACCACACGGAATGCCAGCTCGCCTCCGGGCCTGGGAGTCTTCGACGGGGCGGCAATGGTGTGAACGCTGCAAAGTAACAATCCCTAGGCCCTTAGTCCTTGTGGGCCACCACCCCTGACTTGTGTGGGTACCGCACTATGAGCGAATCGCTGAAAGTTAAGATCAGCAGGATGTACTACTACAAGGGCATGACCAAGCAGGACATCGCCCGCAGACTCAGGATCTCGCGCTTTCGCGTCTCCAGGCTATTGGAACAAGCCAGGGACGAGGGCATTGTCCAGATACAAATAGTCGAGCCGCCCATCATGTCCATGGAGCTGGAAGAGGAGCTGGAAGAAAGATTCGGCCTTCAGCGAGCTATCGTGGTCAAGACGACCAGCGACTCGGAAGAGGTGATCAAAGAGGCCATCGGGCGAGCCACAGCCGAGTGTCTGATGGACGTTCTCAAGGACGGCGATGTTCTGGGCATCGCCTGGGGGACGACCGTGAATGAAGCGGTCAAAGCTCTCCCACCGAAGCTATCGGTCGATATCAGGGTCGTGCAGGTCACCGGTGGCCTGAATCAGATGGCGATAAACGTCAACGCGATAGACCTTACCCGGAGGGTGGCTGAGATCTGCGACGCCGACTACTACTTGCTGCACGCCCCTGCCATGGTAAGTAACGCGGCAGCTCGACAAGCGCTCCTGTCGGACAATGGCATCAAGCGGACTTTCGACATGTTCGAGAGAGTAAACGTTGCCCTGGCAGGCATTGGAGCGCTGTCTCCTGAGCTCGTTTCCACGTATTCTACCTACTACAGAGCTGGCTACATCAGGGATGCGGACTTGGAACTCCTTAAGCATAATCGGGTCGTGGGGGACATATTCGCCCACTTCTTTGATGTGGAGGGTAGAATCTGTGACGCCGAACTGGAAGAGAGGATCATCGGCATGAGCACAACTCAGTTGAAGAACGTGGAGTACTCCATTGGAATTGGGGGAGGGCCTCACAAGCATCAAGCTATTCTAGGCGCGCTCAAGGGCAAGCTGATAAACCTCCTCGTAACCGACCACGCCACGGCCAAAGCCATCCTGGCCAGCGATGCCTGAAGTGAGCCAAAACTTCCCTCATTAGGATTCCGTGCTCGCAATCAGGAAAGGAGTCAGAGCACAGATGTATCTACTCGGTATCGATAATGGCACCACTGTCACCAAAGCTGCTCTCTTTGACTTGGATGGCAACGAGATCGCGATCGGCAGCCAGGAGATCTCGCTGAAACACCCGGAGCCTGGTTGGGCCGAGCAGAACATGAAAGAGATCTGGGAAGCCACTGTCGATGCTATTCGCAAGTGCCTGCGGGAAGCAGCGATCGACCCGAAGGCCATCAAAGGCATCTCTCTCAGTGGGCATGGGGGTGGAGTGTGGCTTCTGAATCAAAACAACGTGCCTGTGCGGGACGCAATCATCTGGCTGGACGGCCGGGCCAAACCCTACCTAGATCAGTGGTCAGCAGACGGCCGGATCGCTGAGTTGTACGATGCGTGCGGCTGGAGTCTGTTCGCAGGTATTGGGGCCTGCACCATCTTCCCCTGGCTAATGGAACATGAGCCGGAGAGCCTGGAACGCGCCCGTATCAACCTCACGTCCAAGGACTGGACCAAGTTTCGCCTCACTGGTGAGCTGAGCACCGACCTCACAATGGCTTCCATCGCACACATGAACTACCAAACCAGGGACTACTCCGAGCGTGTGCTGGAGTTGACTGGCATCTCTCGTTTCCGACATCTGTTCCCTCCCATAGTACCATCGTGGGAGATCGCTGGGAGGGTCACCAAGCAAGCATCTGAGGAAACGGGTTTGGCCCCCGGAACGCCGGTGTCCTCTGGAGCGTGGGACGGGACGTGTTCCACCCTGGGATCTGGCTGCATCGGCGTGGGTGAGGCGGCTAGCGTCATCGGAACGGCGGGCGTGCACGTCGTCGTCTCTGCCGAAGCAGACCTGGATCCAGAGCGCAACTATAGCTTGATGTATCATGCCGTCCCCGACCGTTTTGTCAAGAACTCCCTCACAATGCTGGCCATCGGGAACCTCAACTGGTTCGAAAGAGAGTTCTGCCTGGCTGAGCGGCAAGAGGCCGAGCGACGAGGAGTGAGCATCTACGAGGTGATAGATGAGGAGGTGGCCTCTGTCCCGATAGGTGCAGGCGGAGTCATCTATCTGCCCTTCTTGCAGGGAGAGCGAGCGCCATTCGTGAAAGCAGAGGCTCGTGGCGTCTTCTTTGGACTAGGTGACGCTCACCAGAGATCCCACCTTCTTCGAGCCCTTTTCGAGGGAATAGCCCTCTCCACTCGTGACAGTTACGCTTGCATGCAGAAGGGCAAACCCCTGGAGACTACCTACCTGACCGGTGGGGGCTCGCGGAGTCCTATATTGCGCCAGATCCTGGCCGACTGTACTGGCAACACCATGAAGATACCAGCCGGCGTCCAACTGGGAGCCATGCACTGCATCTCGGTCGTA
>JAKLPW010000285.1 GCA_022013675.1 Anaerolineae bacterium
AGCGAGAACCTGGGTTTTACTGTAGCTAACAACCAGGCTATCGCCAAGAGCAATGGAAAATACGTTCTACTTCTCAACTGTGATACTGAGGTGGTGGGTGACGCGCTTGTGACGATGGTAGCCTACATGGAGGAACACTCGGACGTGGGTGTTCTGGGGCCACAGCTTCGCTATCCTGACGGCGATATCCAATCCTCGCGGCGGCGTTTCCCCACCATGGCGATTGCCTATCTTGAGAGCACGATCCTTCAGCAGTGGTTCCCCGATAACAGCATCCTGCGACGATACTACATAGTCGATGTGCCGGATGATGCCATCCAGGAGGTTGACTGGGTGGTAGGGGCTTGCCTGATGACGCGGCGGGAGATCGTGGATCAGGTAGGGCTGCTGGATGAGGGTTTCTTCATGTACTCGGAGGAACTGGATTGGTGCTATCGCATCAAGCAAGCTGGTTGGAAGGTCGTCTACTTGCCTGCGGCGGTGATTATCCACTACGAGGGGCGCAGTAGCGCTCAGGTTGTGCCGGCGCGGCACATCTACTTCCAGAGTAGCAAGGTGAGGTTCTTTCGGAAGCATTGCGGAATGGCCTCCGGTGAACTTCTGCGTGTGTTTCTCTTGGCCACCTATGCTTTTCAGTTGTGCGAGGAAGCTGCCAAGTGGCTGCTGGGGCATAAGAAGGAGCTTCGTGCCGAGAGGGTGCGTGCCTACTGGCAGGTATTGCGGTCCGGCCTGACCGGACGTCGGCGTGACGTACCAGCGAAGCGTGCGTGAGGGTGTTTGGCCATCGGGGAGATGGATTGGAGAGGCTTGCTTATGCGCGTTTGTCTCATCACAGGTGAATACCCCCCTATGCAGGGAGGGGTGGGCGATTACACGCATGAGCTTGCCCACGCCATGGCCCGACAGGGAGCCGACGTGGTGGTTCTGACTTCGCGGCAGGCCGGAGTGCGACGAGATGCCGAGGACGTGCTCCCGGGCAGCCTGACGGTGTGGCCAGTGGTGGATCACTGGGATTGGCGATGCTGGCGCGCGGTGCGGCATGTGGCGCGCGAGTTCCATCCCGATGTCTTGCACATCCAGTACCAATCCGCGGCCTACGGGCTTCACCCCGCGATCAATCTGTTGCCCTGGTACGTGCGACTTCAGGGGGCAAGCCCCAAGGTAGCAGTGACCTTTCACGACTTGCGAGTGCCCTACGTCTTCCCAAAGGCCGGACCTCTGCGCTGGTGGAGCGTGGTGGAGTTAGCTCGCCGGAGCGACGTGACCATTGTTACCAACGCAGAAGATCATCGTGTATTGAGTACTTATCCTTTTGGGGAGAGGGTTCAGGTGATACCCATAGGCAGTAACGTCCGCGTTGCCCCTCCGGCAGGATACGAGCGGGCAACCATGCGGGAACGGTGGGGGTACGGGACGGATGACATCGTGCTCTGTTACTTTGGGTTCCTGAATGAGAGCAAGGGAGGGGAGAGCCTGATCCAGGCATTGAGCGTGCTGGCTGAGGGACGAAACAATGTGCACCTGCTCATGATCGGCGGTAAAATCGGCTCCAGTGACCCCGAGAACCGAACCTATCTGAAGCGTGTGGAGACCCTGATCGCTGATCTGGGTCTCTGTGACCGCGTGCAGTGGACTGGATTCACTTCTCAGGCGGAAGTGTCGGCCAACTTCATGGCCTCGGATATCTGTGTGCTTCCGTACCGTGATGGCGTCTCATTTCGGCGCGGAAGTTTCATGGCTGCTCTGGCGCACGGGCTGCCCATCGTCACCACACAGCCCGGATTGCCCATAGTGGGACTGGTGAATGGTGAGAATGTGATGTTGGTGGCGCGGGATGACGTGGGAGTGCTGGCGGAGGCCATTGCTCGACTCATCGAAACGCCTCGTCTGAGAAAACTACTGGCAGATGGCGCCCGGCAACTCTCCCAGCGCTTCGACTGGGAGCAGATTGCCCGACGTACTCTGGAGGCTTATGGTGCCTGCGTTCATGACTGACCTCTGGCGACAACACAAGGGGATCATTGTCATCCTCTTTCTTTACGTGGTTCTGTCCACGGTCTATAGTGTGGTGACGCCTCTTTTCGAGGCTTCTGATGAGATGTGGCACTATCCGTTCGTCAAGCATCTGGCCGATGGGGGCGGTCTGCCGGTACAGGACCCCCAGAATCTGGGCCCTTGGCGGCAGGAGGGTAGTCAGCCTCCGTTGTACTATGCCCTTGGTGCTCTGGTGAGCGCTTGGGTGGACACCAGCGACGCCGAGGAGCTTATCTGGCGCAATCCACACGCCGATATTGGACTGCCCATGGCGGATGGGAACATCAACATGGTCATCCACACGGAGAGGGAGGCCTTCCCGTGGTCGGGAACGGCCCTGGCAGCCCATCTGGTGCGGCTGTTCTCTGTTCTGTTGGGAGCGGTGACGGTCCTAGGCACCTATCTCGCTGCCAGGGAAATCAACCCTGCCAATCAGCCCATGGCCGTGGGGGCGGCGGCATTCACGGCTTTCAACCCGATGTTCTTGTTTGTCAGTGGCTCCGTCAACAACGATAATCTGGTGGTGGCTCTGGCCTCGTTGTCTTTCTGGTGGATGCTGCGCCTGGTCCGTGTGGGGCCGTCCACGGGTCGATTCGCGCTTCTGGGCATGCTCTTGGGCCTGGCCATGATCTCAAAGACCAGTGGACTGGGCCTCTTGGCCTTGGCTGGCCTGACGGTGGTTCTTCTGGCTTATCAGCGACGTTCCTGGCGTGTTCTTTTTACTGGTGGCATCATTATCGGCTGCGTGTCGTTAGCCTTAGGCGGATGGTGGTACTTCCGCAACTGGCGACTGTATGGCGATCCCCTGGGTCTCAACACCTTCGTGGCCATCGTCGGTGCTCGCCATCCGCAACCCACTCTGCAGCAACTCTGGGGCGAGCGAGCAGGTTTCACCATGTCCTACTGGGGCTTCTTTGGGGGCATGAATCTGCCGGCGGAGCCGTGGCTGTACGTTGCCTTCAATACTCTGGCAGGTTTGGGCATCGCCGGTCTGGCAGTCATGATCTTGCGAGAGATGGTCTCCCGGCGATGGAAATACGAGCAGTGGGCCAGGTTGCTTGTTGCCCTGGCCTGGCCGACCATCGTGTTCGTTTCTCTCATCCGTTGGACGCTGATGACCATCGCCACGCAGGGGCGACTCATGTTCTCGGCTATGGCAGCTATCTCAGTTCTGATCATTTGGGGGCTGACCAGTCTTGTGCCCAGGCGCTGGCGCTGGGTTCCCACCACGTTGGTGATCGTGGTTGCTTTCTTTGCTGCCACGGTGACGCCCTTCACGACCATCAGCCCGGCCTACGCCAGACACTGTCTCCTCACACCGGAGGCCGTGAGTCACATCGAGCATCGCCTCGATGCCGACTTCGAGGGACGCATGGCATTGCTGGGATACGATTTGGAGAGCACGGAGATCACTCCCGGAGGGAGTCTGGCGATTACTCTCTACTGGCGTTCGCTGGCCTCTATGTCAGAGGACTATAGTGTCTTTGTGCATCTCCTGGGAGTGGACGATCTGATTATCGTGCAGCGGGACACGTATCCTGGCCTGGGAAGTTATCCGACCTCCCTCTGGAAAGTTGGGGATACCATCGAGGACCGATATGTTCTTAGGGTTCCGGAGGCTGTGCTGACACCAAGCGAGGCCACAATCGAGGTGGGCCTGTATAGGCTGGCGGATGGCTCACGGTTGGGTGTGCTGGACGAGAGCGGAAGTGTGGTGAGTGATAACGTGCGCTTTGCTCGGCTGTCTATCCGGAGAGCCGAGGTGGGTGGTATTCCTAATCCGGTTCATTTCAACCTCGACAACAAGATGGCTCTGGTGGGATATGATCTGGATCGGACGGCGGCGGCTCCTGGAGAGGCTTTCCAGGTTACGCTCTATTGGAAGGCTCTGTCGAAAATGGACCTGAACTACAGCGTGTTCACGCAGGTGTTGGGAGAAGGGGACAACATCTGGGCCCAGAAGGATAGCTGGCCGCGAGGAGGAGACGCGCCTACCTCCATATGGGAGGTGGGGCAGGTCATTGAGGATACCTACGTTCTGGTCGTGAAGGAGGACGCGCCCGCTGGGGCGTACGATTTGCAGGTTGGTGTCTATCTGGGGGAGACTGGAGATCGGCTGTCACTGCTAGGTGAGGGGGGGCACGTGCAGGACAATCGCATTCTTCTAGGGAAGGTGCGCATTGTCAGGCCCTAGACACGAAGGGGGAATGGGATAGAGTTGACAGAACGAGACGGACCGGGCCTGGGCGTGCGCTCCGGACGAAGAGGGAAGTGGTCCAACTGGGCATTCGTTGCCATTCTCTTCATCTATCTGGCTGTCGGGGCCTGGTACAGTGTGTCTATACCCTTGGGGGAAGCACCCGACGAACTGGCTCATTTTCGTTATATACGCTACGTTGCTGAGCATGGTCGAGGTCCGCGGACGGCGGAGGAGCGGGATGCCGTGGGCTACAAGGGCCACGAGCCCCCTCTATACTACGTGGTGTGCTCGGCGGTAACCTCCTGGGTAGATACGTCTACACTGCCTCGTCTGAAGGAGATCGATCCTGATCGCTACCCACGGCACAGTATCCCGGACGAGGTGCTGATCCGGGATGCGGTCCTACACACAGAGGATGAGGCCTTTCCCTATCGAGGAGCTGTGCTGGTGTGGCATCTGGCGCGCCTTCTCTCGCTCCTTATGGGGGTTGGTACGCTCGTAGTCGTCTATCTTCTGGCCAGAGACATATTCCCCCGCCAACCTCATATTCCTGTGGTGGCGGTCGCGCTTACTGCATTGGCACCTCAGTATGTCTATCTCAGCTCTGTGCTAAACAACGATAATCTGGCCGTACTCTTCTCCTCGCTAGCTCTCTGGGTCATGGTGCGTATCGCACGTGGTGAAGGGGGTGTACGCGAATACGTGCTGCTGGGGGCTTTGATCGGGCTTGGACGTCTGACCAAGTTCTACACTATCATTTTGCTGCCTATGGCTCTGCTCGCGATAGCATACGCCGCTTGGCGTTCTCGCTCCTTGCGGAAGCTCTGGACAGGCGCTCTGGTCACTTTGATCGTCTTGTTGCTGGTCTCTGCATCGTGGCTGTGGGCCATTGAGCCTGACTACGAGGATGCGGTGCCGCAGGGCTGGGGGGCGCAGGCCTATCGTCTCCTGGATGTGGTACACATGGAGCGATGGTTCAGCTCTTCGGGTCGAGGGAAGGTCGGCGGCGGTGTCATGGCATTGCCCAAGGCACTGCTGAACTTCTGGCGACAAGAGCCCGGGCGTTGGGCGGTCTTGCTGTTCAAGTCGTATTGGGCCTATTTCGGAGCAGTGACGTTGGAGGCCGGCGCAGGGATCTACCTCTTCTTTTTGGCTATCATGCTCCTTTGTCTGTGGGGATTGGGTCGCAGGGCAGCGCGTTTCTTGCATGCTCGGTCAGGAGACCTTCGCTCAACAGGGTCAGGAGACCTTCGCTCAACAGGGTCAGGAGACCTTCGCTCAACGGGTGGCTTTCGCTCAACGGTACAGAAACTCGTCGGGCCTACGGAGATCGGTCTCGGTGTGCTGGCGTTACAGGCGCTTGCCTATCTTTTCGTGATGGTGGTCAACTACGGGGTGATGGATCGATTGCCGGGACCTGCTCAGGGGAGGCATCTCTATCCCGCGATTGCTGCCATAAGCATAGTTCTTGCGCTGGGTTTCAGTGAGGTTTTTCGCTCGAGGCTGAGTCTCTCCACTGGCGCACTGAGTGCCGGGATGTTGGCCGTGTCCATCTGCTGCTTGCCAATCTACATCTTGCCTGGTTATGGTGCTCCGTTGCCGGTGCGCACGACAGCGTACCCCGATGTGCAGTATGCCCTGGACGCTGCCTTGGGGCATGATCTGACTCTGGTGGGCTATGACATGCCGGAGACGGAGATAGCAGCGGGCAGCATGATTCCCTTGTCTCTCTACTGGCACGGGCTGCGCTCCATGGCCCGAGACTATCAGTTCTCGGTTTCCCTCGTGGACGGCAATGGAGCGGGATCTGTGCTGTGGGGCGGGCACCCGGCGGGGGGGCGCTACCCTACGCGTGCGTGGGACCCGGGCGACTACATCAGGGACTCGTTTGACGTGGTAATCCCCGCTTGTATCGAGCCAGGGCACTATGACCTGGTTGTCACTCTCTGGCCAGGTTTGCCCGGAAATGGGGAGCCACTGGGACGCGCAGATCTCACATCTGTGGAGATCGTGGCAGGAACCGAGTGGAATCCTGCGGTGGTCATCGACGCAGACCTGGGTGATGGCTTGGTTCTTCTTGGGTACGATCTGGTCGGCGCCAGCAGGGACGGCGATGGGCTGATTACCGTCATGTATCGGGAGACCATTGGGCTGACCCTGTACTGGCGACACGAGGGCACTGAGGGAGACCGCGTGCCCCTCACGGTTACACTCTATAAGGCCGACGGCCAGGAGTGGGGCAGGCAGTCACGGGAGCCTGTCGGACAGGGGCCTTTCTACTGCGCGCGTTATCTTTTCACTGTCGGCCCTCGCACGCCGGCTGGCCACTACCGGGTCAAACTCAGGGCCTTGGGCCTGGGCAAGGTCGAATTCGATATACCTGTACAGGTAATCAACCGCGAGAGGATCTTTGTACAGCCTCCAACTCAGAAGGCGAGCGGTGTGACATTCGGCAACTGCATTGTGTTGGAGGGATATGATGTGGGGGAGCGTCCAACGGGATCAGATGAGAAGATAGGGCTAACTGCCGGTGATGAGTTGGGGCTGACTCTCTACTGGCGCGCTCTCTGTCCCATCAAGAAGAACTACACCGTGTTCGTACATCTTATCGATGCGAACGAGGAGATTCTTGCTCAAGACGACAAGCTCCCCGGCCTTGATTATGCTACCATATTCTGGACTGAGGGGGAGGTAGTGCAAGATCAGTACCGCTTGAAGACGGATATCCACCTGCCGCCAGGATCATGTCGCGTCGAAGTGGGACTCTATCGTGCTCTAGATGGGCAGCGTCTGCCGATCCGCGATGCTTCGGGGATAGCGGTTGGTGATCGGTGGATCCTTGCGCAGGTACAGGTGGTGGAGCGCTAGATGTTGCGACGACATTGGGGCATTGCGGTTCTTCTGGGTGTATTCCTGATCACTGGCGCAATCTATGGTGTTGTGACCCCTGTTTTTGAGGCTCCTGACGAACTCTGGCATTATGCCTATGCTGTGCACCTGGCCGACAACGGCAGGCTACCTGTGCAATCCCTGGAGGAAGATCAACCGTGGAGGCAAGAGGGCAGCCAACCTCCTCTCTACTACGCGCTGGGGGCGCTGCTGCTTCGGCCTCTGGATCTAGGGGGAGCCGAGAACATCGCAACCTACAACCCTCACGTTGAGCTGGGAGTACCTTCGGCGCTAGCGAACGTCAACATGGTGCTTCATGGCGACGGTGAGGGGTACCCATATCAGGGACATATCTTGGGGGTGCACCTGCTGAGGATTCTCTCTATCCTGTTGGGCGCCGGCACGGTTTGGGTGACGTACAGACTTACCCTGGAGGTCTTCCCTGACGGGGAGTGGTTGGCGGTCGGAGCGGCAGCCATCAATGCCTTCACTCCTCAGTTCCTTTTCATCGGAAGTTCCGTCAATAATGATAATGCGATTACGTTTCTTGCCTCCTTGGCTTTGTGGCTGTTGGTTCGGCTGGCCAAGGGGGATCGGAGGGTAAAGAGCCTGATCTGGTTAGGACTAATTCTCGGACTGGCCGGCTTGGCTAAGCTGAGTGGCCTCGGTCTTTGGGCTCTCGTTGGTATCACATTCCTGTGGTTGGCGTGGAAAGAACGCTCGTTGCGAGTGGTGGTCTGGCAGGCGGGTATCGTGTTTGCAGTGGCGGTGCTCATATCCGGTTGGTGGTATGTACGCAATTGGATGCTCTATGGCGACCCTACGGGCGTGAATGTGATGCTACAGATCGTAGGCCGGAGGGCGCACGCACCGGATATCTGGGGACTCCTTTCTGAGATCCATGGATTGGGAGTATCCTACTGGGCCATCTTCGGATGGTTCAATATCCTGGCAGACAAGTGGATATACGTCGTCTTCGAGATTCTTTTCGGGGCGGCAGTTCTGGGCTGGGGAATCGCGCTCGCTCGCTGCCTGTCCCAACGTAGGATCAGTATTGACATTCAATTTGCCCTACCGATAACGTGGAGTGGCATCGTGCTCTTTTCCCTGGCTCGCTGGACTCGCATGACGCCGGCCACTCAGGGACGATTGCTGTTTCCTGCTATCGGGGCGATTTCCATGATGCTGGCCTGGGGTATAATACATTGGGTTCCATCTCGATGGCATCGTTTGATGGTCGGTCTGGTGGCCCTTTTCTTGTGGGGAGTGGCATTGGCGCAGCCGTTCTCTGTTGTTGCGCCAGCTTATGATCGGCCCAATCTTCTCGGACTCCATCAGATACCTTCGGGTGCTCGTGACGTGAAGGCGGATTACGGTGATCGCATTCGCTTGGTGGCTTGTGAATTCGAACGGTCGGCCGTACACCCGGGGGACGTACTCAAGGTGACGCTGTATTGGCAGGCCCTGACGGGAATGGATGAGAACTACAGTGTCTTCATCCATCTGGTGGGGCCGGATGGGCAACCTATGGGGCAGGCTGACAGCTATCCATGTGGTGGAATGTACCCTACGCGCCAGTGGAGGCCGGGGGAGATCGTGAAAGATGTCCACTGGGTGCCGGTTGAGGCGGATGTCGAGGCACCGCTTGCGGCCGATGTCGAGGTGGGTCTGTATGTCCTCTCTGAGTACAGCAATCTGTCAATCACCGATGCGCTAGGGCGATCAGTAGGACGCGTTGTCGCCGGACGGATCAAAGTGGCCCCCTCTACTATGCCAGCCTATGATATCCTTCATAGGATGCATTACGAGCTGGGGGGCCAGATTGCGCTGATAGGGTATGAGATTACAGATCCCAACGTCGAGACGGGGGAGTGTCTGCGGGTTGATCTTTATTGGCAGTCGTTGGCACCGGCCTCGGCCGATTACACGGTCTTTGTGCATCTGTTGGATTCGGATGATCGCCAGTGGAGCCAGGGGGACAAGCGTCCTCAGAGGGGGTATTCGACTCTGCTCTGGGAGGTGGGGGAGATTGTTCTGGACAGGTGCGAGATTCCTGTGCCTTCGGATTTATCGCCCGGGAAGTATCGCATATCTGTAGGGATGTACAGGGCCGACAACATGCAGCGCTTGCCTGTTTCTCATGATGGTCAGCCAGTGTCCATGAACCGCATCTGGCTCGACGAACCGGTGTGTATTCTGGGGGGAGAGTAGCAGTCGTGGAGAAGAGGTCCCAGCCAAGGAAGAGGGCGAACTGCATATCCAGACTCGCAGAAAGTCGCTGGGGGATCGTCTGTGTGTTGGTGCTCTTCGTGATCCTGGGACTGGCGTACGGTGTTGCGACGCCTGTCTTTGAGACACCGGATGAACCCTGGCACTTCCTCTACGCCAAGCGCCTGGCAGATGGGGATGGCTTGCCTCCTCTGACGTTTTCCGACGATCCCTGGGAACAGGGAGAGGCCCACCAGCCGCCCCTTTACTATGCCCTGTCTGCTTTGGCTATATCCTGGGTAGATACCGGTGATTGGCAGGTGTGGATGCAGCGCAATCCACATGCCGCCCCAGGCGCTCCCGGTTCTTTTGGCAATAAGAATGTCGTTCTACATGGTATTCCTGGTACAGAATCCTGGGCTGGGACCGGCCTGGCGGTGCATCTGCTTCGTCTACTCTCGCTTGCCCTGAGCGCACTGACGGTATGGGTGACCCATGAGCTTATGAAGGAGCTGTTCCCCGACGATCCGGTGATTGCCTTGTCAGGGGCTGTGATAATTGCCTTTAACCCCCAGTTCTTGTTCATCAGCGCGGCCGTTAACAACGATAGCCTCATCACTCTGCTTTGCTCCGTGGCCTTGTTGGTGATTATCAGAGGGATGCGTAAGGGATTATCGCTGCGATGGGCCACGGGCCTGGGATTGGTTATCGGGGCCGCAATGCTAACCAAGCTGGGCGGCTTTGGGCTTCTGGTGCCGGCCTGGTTGTCCATTGCCTGGCTGGCGTGGCGGGAGCGTCGCTGGCAAACCTTTGTGAGGTATGCCACAATCGTCGCGTGCATCGCCATGGCTGTATCGGCCTGGTGGTATGTACGAAACCTCGTCTTGTTCCGCGACCCTTTGGGCATGCGTGCTCTGGTGGCCGCCTTCCGCACACACGATCGGACACCGACTTTGCTGGAACTACTGCGTACTACCGGCGACGCTGAGATCTCTTTCTGGGGAGTCTTCGGCTGGATGAACGTCCTCGCAGGAGAGTGGTTCTATGTGGTAGTCCGTGTTCTGGGGAGGCTTTCTATCCTTGGAGTAGGGATTGCGCTAGTTCGCTGGTGGCGTCGGGGCCGGGTCGTGAGTGAGCGGGTCGCCAAACTACTCGTCCTGGGAGCGTGGATGCTGGTCGTGCTGTCGAGCCTGATTAGTTGGAGCAGAGAGGTAACAGGACCTCAGGGGAGACTGCTTTTTCCAGCGATTACCTCTGTAGCTGCGTTGCTGATCATGGGTCTTTCGGCTTTGTGGCCTGACAGATCTCGAAGAATCCCAGTGGTGGCAGCGCCGCTCTTCCTTCTGGTAGCGGCAGCGATCATGCCCTTCGCGTACATTTCACCGCCGTACGAAGTGCCTCCCATTATCGCGGCTGCCGATCTGCCCGCCGATCTCCAACAACTAAACATAACCTTCGATAATGGTATTCGACTGGTTGGCTATCGAGTTGGTCAGGAGAGTGTAGTCCCTGGGGAGAAGCTTGATGTGTACCTATACTGGCAGGCATTGGATTCTCTGGATGACAACTACTCTGTGTTCGTGCACCTTTTTGGCCGGGGGAGGGAGTCATTGGGTCAGGTAGACAGCTATCCTGGGAAGGGGAATTACCCTACCGGCGCCTGGGAGCCGGACGGGATGATCTGTGACCACTATCGTGTAGAGGTGGCAGAGGATGCTCTAGTGCCGACAGCCGGGCGCATTGAGGTGGGACTGTACCGGTTGCCGGGATACGAGAATGTCCCGGCGACAGACGGTCAGGGATGCGATATCGGGACTGCTCCCGACATCGGGGGTGTCAGAATTGGCCCTTCCCAACCGGCCCCGTGTCAGCCGCCGTGTGTGACTGCTGTTGTCTTTGGCGATCGGGTAGAGTTAATGGGGTACCATCTTTCGCATGATGCGCTGATTAGTGGGGAGCAGCTATCCGTGACCCTGTACTGGCGCGTGACGCAGGTGTTTGAGCAGGACTATACTGTTTTCGTGCACCTTGTCGGAGAGGATGGTTTGGCAGGACAGGCTGACAGCCAGCCGTTGCAAGGAGAGTATCCTACTTCGTTCTGGATGCTAGGGGAGACCTTGAAGGACGAACACCTTCTGGAAGTGTACCCTGATGCCTCTCCTGGGCAATACCGCCTGGAAGTGGGGTTGTATTTACTGGAAGACGGAGAGCGACTGGTGGCCAGTGGCGAAGGCGATCATGGACAAGACTACGCGGTTCTAGGACCGGTGGAGGTACTCGGCCCTTGAACGATCGCGGGTGTATCGAGCGAAGCAGTAATGATGAAGCTGGTCGACGTTGGGTCACCAGTGTCGTGTTGCTGGGCTTGATCCTGGTTTCCTTTGGGCTGCGCATCTGGCGCATCGAGGCCAAGAGCATCTGGTGGGACGAGAGCTTGAGCCTGTATCGAGCCCAGCATGATCTGCCCTATGTGCTATCGAACCGCATTGATTTTCCGGGAGCCGAGACCACGGACTTGCATCCGCCTCTCTATTTCGTTCTTTTGCACTTCTTCATTCGGTTGGCGGGAGAGAGTGATCTGGCACTGCGCTTTCCTTCTGTCTGTTGGGCCACTGCGTTGGTGCCTCTTCTCTACATCGTTGGAAAGCGCTGGTGGGGAAGAGGAGTAGGCCTGTGGGCGGCGGGACTCGGGGCCGTATCGCCTTTCTATCTCTGGTACGCCCAAGAAGCGCGGATGTACACCATGGTTACCTGCCTGGGCCTACTTTCCGCCTACGTTCTGGGGAGGGCTTTGGAAGGCGGAAGACGTTCATGGTATATTACGTTCGTGATCCTGGCGGCAGCCATGTTGTACACGCACTACTTCGCCTTTCTCCTGTTGGCATTCGAGGGGCTGGCGTGGCTGCTGGGGACACTGCGAAATCGTCGTTGGCGAAGTATCTGGGTTTTTGCCCTTGTCGGAGCTATGTGTCTGCCTCTTCTGGGTTATGCTGTCTATCGACTGGCCTCTGGGCCGGAGATGGGCCGTGTCTATGTGCCTCTCTTCTCAATCCTAGGGGATAGTCTAAACTCCTTTGCTCTGGGCCTGTCCGTGCGAATGTGGCAGGTATACCCTCTCGACTTACTTTTCCTTGTGATGTATGTTCTCGGGGTGTGGTCCTCTTCTGCCGATCACGAGTGGCAGGGCACACAGAGGCGGTTCTTTCTGCTGGGATACGTCTTCGTGCCAATTCTGGGACTCTACCTCTCTTCGCTGGTGAAGCCCTTCTACATGGGAAGCCGCTACGTGATTATTGCGAGCCCTGGTTTCTATCTGGGCGTGGCGGCAGGACTGAATTTCCTGTTGCACCACAGGGGGAGGTTTGTCGCGGTTTTATCGGTGCTCTGTTCATTGTTGCTATTTGCCGGGATTGGATATTCGACATACAATTATTTCTTTGATGAGCACTACGGCACAAAAGAAGATCACCGCTCGTCCGCGCGGTACGTCGAGGCACATGGGCGACCAGGTGACCTGGTAGTTGTGGACGCTCCAGAGAATATGCCCGCCTTCCGGCATTACTACGGAGGGGAATTGCCCGCCATCGGTCTTCCAGGCGTGGCTATGAGTGGCCGTTCTGATCCTGTGAGCATCTCCAGAGACTTGGAGCAGGAAGCAGGGGATTACCGGCGTATCTGGTTGGTGCAGTGCCGAACCATGTTCTCTGATCCCGATGAGTTGGTGCACAGATGGCTTGAGGAACATACCTTCAAGCTGGATGAAGTGAATTTTCGCAGCTATGGTTCTGATGCCCAGGTGTATCTCTACCAGCCCGAGTCTCCGGTTACGGATCAATTGCCTGCCATGCAGTGTTCGGAGATCGCTGAGTTCGGGGGGGAACTGACCCTTCTGGGCTATGACCTTCCCTCAATGCCTTTGGCAGTGCATGAATCCGCGGTCATGACGCTCTACTGGCGTGCCAAGACGGAGTCATCGGCAGAGTACAAGGTCTCGCTGCAATTGGTGGACGATGAAGGAACACTCTGGGCGCAGCGAGATCGGGTGCCGTTCTACTTCTTTCCAACCACTCTCTGGCCGGTAGGTCAGATTATTAGGCAAGAGCACGAGCTCACTATACCGCCGGGCACCCCCCCTGGGGAGTATCGCTTGGAGCTAAGGGTGTATGGGCGCGAGAGTGGCGATTTGCTGCCGGTGACGGTCGAGCCATGCGTATCTTCGGAGACGACGGTGCTGACCTTGGCAGAAGTGGTCGTTGCTCGCCCAACGAAGAGTGTGTCGGCTGAGGGGTTGGTGCTCGCTCATCGCACTGATGCGACCTACGGAGGCAGATTGAGGCTTCTGGGGTATAATATTTCTAGGCGTAAGGCATACCCGGGGGAGAGGCTGAAACTCGATCTGCACTGGCTGGCCCTTCGGAACATGGATGGTGACTATGGTCTGGATCTGTGGTTGTTGGATGAACGGGGCCGGCTGGCGGGTGAACTGAAGAGCTGGCCATCGAGGCCTGCGTATCCTACTTCCCAGTGGCACCCGGGGGAAATCGTACGAGGACAGCCAACCCTGGAGTTGCCAGTCGCTTTAGAACCAGGCGAGTATCGGTTGCGGTTGCTGGTGCGTGACCCTGGCACGGGTTGGGCGTTGCCTTTCTGGCGATCCGGATTCCCGTGGTCCGAGGTGGGACTGGATTTGGGGTCTATTGACGTACGTGAACCGAAGTAGGGAAGGGCGGCTCGGTGCAGCGTGCAAGACCGGAGAAGTCCATCAGGAGATCATATGAAACCTGTTGTGGGGGAAGAGGAGAGCAGACCTAGGGCTTCTGCTTTGTCGTCGGTGCTGAGAGTAACCCTTAGTCTGCTCCTGCTGGTTGTGCTGTTGCATAAGTTCGATTTCTCTCGGATAGCAGAGACGCTGCTCAGTGCCAATAAAGGCTATATGGGGGCTGCCCTCGGGCTATATCTGGTTGGCATTGTGATCTGTTCCTTCCGTTGGCAGGTGCTGCTTGGCAGCCACGATGTGAGTGTACCTCTCAGATCTCTAACGGCCCTCAACTTCGTGTGCAATTTCTTCAACAACATCCTGCCTGGTAGTATCAGCGGTGACGTCGTGAAGATGTACCAGTTGTCGAGATACAGTGACCGGAGCGATGTAGCGGTGAGCACAGTCCTGATGGATCGGATAACGGGCTTCATGGCTCTTTTTGCCATCGCTGCTGGTGCAGTCCCGTTTGCTCATGAGCTTGTTCCCTGGGAGACGTCGGTCCTCATCCTCATCATCGCCGTGGGGATGTGGGGTGGCATGTGGGTTTTCACGCGCGGGAGATGGTGGAAAGGGCTGCGGGACCGTATTGGGTTGCTTGACCGTCTGGCCCGGACGGAGAAAGTGGGCAAGGTGTACCGCGCCATGAGGACGTACGATCGGCGTGTCACCGCTAGGGTTCTGGGCATCTCTCTGGTATTTGACGCAAGTTGGATCGTCGTTCGCTACTTGATTGCTCTGGCACTGGGTGTTCGTCTTTCCGTCTGGTATTTCCTACTTTTCATCCCGATCATCTCGCTTGTAACTCTGGTGCCTATCTCCTTCAGTGGGCTGGGAGTGCGGGAGGGAGCGTATGTCTACCTGTTCTCTCAAGTGGGCGTTGAAGCTCCGACCGCCATCTCTATGTCTTTGGCCTTCTATGGGCTTCGGCTGGTGGGGGGGATCATCGGAGGCGTGATCTACGCCCTCGGTACCCGAACCTATCTCGGTCGGGCAGAGGAGTAGACGGGAAGGAAGACTTCGGGAGTCTGGCAAAACTTGAATTGGAGCGAGGAGTTACAGGTGGAGTGCAACATGCAACGTAAGGTGATGATCATTGGATTAGACGGAGCGACGTGGGACGTCCTGCGCCCGTGGGTAGCTGACGGTACGCTGCCGACCCTTGGACGCCTGATGCGAGACGGGGCGCACGGGAATCTGATTACTAGCATCCCTCCTGTGTCAGCTTCCGCCTGGGTCTCATTTGCGACTGGCAAGAATCCGGGCAAGCATGGTATTGTGGATTTCGTATTCCCGAAAGAGGATGGGTACCAGGTCTTGGTATCCAACGTCAGCTATCGGGCTTCCAAAGCAGTCTGGAACATCATCAACGAGGCGGGCGGCAAGGTCGGGATTGTGAGTGTTCCCATGACCTATCCGCCTGAGCACGTAGATGGGTTCGTCATAAGCTCTTTCATGGCTCCCAGTCAGGAGAGCCAGTACACCTATCCTGATGAGATCAAGGATGAGTTGAGGGAAAACGTTGGGGAGTTCCCTCTAATCATGTTCGAGGGGCATCGTGCCGGGAGGTCGGATCTCTTCGTCGAGGACATGCGGCGTTTCGACATAAAGCGCGCCAAGGCAGTGCGCTACCTGGCGGAGAACAAAGAGTGGGATTTCTTCTGTTTTGTCTTCGAGACGATAGATACCCTTCAGCACGAGCTGTGGCACTTGATGGACCCATCTCATCCGCGACATGATCCTGCCAAGGCAGCGGAAGTGAAGGATGCCATCAAGGGTTTCTACCAGGACATTGACAAAGCTTTGGGCGATATCGTCGAAGCGGCGGGGGAAGATTCTCTGGTGATGATCATGTCCGACCATGGATTCGGAGCTTTCCATCGTTTCTTCCACGTCAACAATTGGCTTTGCGAGCTGGGTTTGATGAAGCTGAAACGCACGCCGCTCAGCCTCTTCAAGCATGCCCTCTTCCGCCTGGGCTACACTCCGATGAACGTGCTAAGGGTCGTCTCGGCGCTGAAGCTCAGCAACCTGCGCAAGAGAGTGAAGCGTGGACGGGGGCGGGGTCTTCTTCGAAAGTTGTTCCTATCCTTCGAGGATGTAGACTGGAGTCGGACGCAAGCTTTCGTGGTGGGTAACTTTGGCCAGCTCTACATAAATGTAGCAGGCAAGCGTCCACAGGGATGCGTGCAGCCGGGGGACGAATACGAAGCCCTGCGCGACCGAATTGTTCGCGAAGCGTTGGCGCTGGTTGATCCAGACACTGGCGAGCATGTGATCAAGTATGCCTACAAGAGAGAGGAGATCTACACGGGAGACCGCCTTGGTAAGATGCCCGACATAATCCTACACACTGATCGCTCGAGATATGTCTCTTTTGGGCACGCCGATTTCGGATCAAATCGGATTATCGAGCCCAGCTACGGTCAGACTGGTCACCACAACATGACCGGTATCCTGGGGCTACACGGCAAGGGTGTGGATCCAAGCAAGGTTGTTGAAGGAGCACGCATCATTGACGTGGCTCCTACCGCTCTTTATGCCATGGGCATACCAATCCCTGATGATATGGATGGGCGAGTGCTCGAAGAGGCATTCACATCGGAGTATCGCGCCCTTTACCAGCCTACTTACACCGATTCCTCATCTGCCCGGGAGCGAAAGAGTGAGGACTATCAGAGTGAGGATGAGGAGAAAGTTATGGAGCGATTGAGGGGGCTGGGATACATTGCGTGAGGTGCAATTGAATGGGTGATCGCGAGAAGCAAATTGACATATCTGTCGTGATTCCGGTGTACAATGAGGAGAGCAATCTCCTGGAACTTCACCGGCAACTCAACGATGTCCTGAGTAATATGGGACGCAGCTACGAAATTATCGCCGTGGATGATGGCAGCAGCGACGATAGCTTTGAGGTCTTGCGCAGACTCCATGGGCAGGATGAACACCTGGTGGCGGTGCGATTTCGTCGCAACTTCGGGCAGACCGCGGCTTTCTCCGCGGGTTTCGATCTGGCCCGTGGCCAAATCGTCATTACGATGGACGCCGATTTGCAGAATGATCCCGTTGACATTCCTCACCTGATTGAGATGATGGAAGAGGGCTACGACGTTGTGAGTGGCTGGCGCAAGGACCGCAAGGACCCCTTTGTCAGTCGCCGGTTGCCTTCTATCATGGCCAATCGGCTGATCTCCTTTGTGACGGGCGTGAAGCTTCATGACTATGGTTGCTCTTTGAAAGCCTATCGGGGAGACGTGGTGAAGAACCTTCATCTCTACGGGGAGATGCATCGCTTCATTCCAGCGCTGGCCAACTGGATGGGCGTGAGTGTTACGGAGATTGCAGTTCGTCATCATCCCAGAAGACACGGCAAATCGAAGTACGGCATCTCTCGCACGCTGAAGGTGATTCTCGATCTGCTGACGGTGCGGTTCTTACTGAGTTTCTCTGCCCGGCCTATGCAGCTCTTTGGTCTTCTGGGCATGGGATCCTTTGGAGTTGGATTCCTGATCGGGCTCTATCTTACGGTGCTCAAGGTCATCTATGGACAGAGTATCAGCAATCGCCCGTTGCTTCTGTTGGGGGTGTTGATGCTCGTGGCTGGGATACAGCTAACCACGATGGGCCTGCTGGCTGAGCTAATCGTGCGTACGTATCATGAGACTCAGGGCAAAGCGATCTACGTGATACGTGAAGTCCTGGACTGACCGAGGAAGTGAGGCACTGGGAATGAACCGTGTACTGGTAATTGGCGTGGACGGGGCTACAATGGACCTGATCCGGCCCTGGGCAGCGGAAGGGAAATTGCCCATTCTGAAGGCCCTGATGAGTGGGGGTGTCAGTGGTGAACTGGAATCCACTCTCCCGCCAGTGACCTCCCCTGCCTGGCCTACTTTTTCTACGGGCAAGAATCCCGGCAAGCATGGGGTCTTCGACTTCATCGTAAACAGTCAGGATGGATTTGGACTGGTCAACGCTTCGTCCATTGACGGGCGTACGCTTTGGGGACTGCTATCTGACCATGGGGCACGAGTTGGTGTTGTGGGGGTTCCTGTGACCTATCCCCCCATGGCGGTGAACGGGTACATGATAACGGGTCTTCTCTCGCCTAAAGGGGTAGAGATCAGTTACCCGCCGGGCTTGCTGAGTCGCTACGAACGGGTTCTAGGGCCGTATCGTGTTGCGCCGAGCATAGGGTACAGACGCGGTAACGAGGAAGCCTTTCTGGATGATCTAAGGGACTTAACGAGGCGGCACGGCGACTATGCCGTTAGACTCATGCAAGATGAGCCCTGGGATTTCATGATGGTGCATTTTCTGGCCACGGACATCGTGCAGCACGCCTTGTGGCGTTTCATGGATAGTTCTCATCCCGCGTACGACGAGGAGGGAGCCCGTCGCTGCGGTGATGGCATTCAGTCTATCTACCGTATAGTGGATGAAATCATTGGGCGCATGTTGGATCTAGTCGGCGACGATGTGACTGTGCTGGTAATGTCGGATCATGGGTTTGGGCCGTTGCATGGGATTGTCAACCTGAACAACCTTCTTTTACAGAAGGGACTGCTGCACCTCAAGCAGGACCTGGCCACACGAACCAAATATGCTCTTTTCCGGCATGGGCTGACGCCTGCTCGAGTGTACCGCTGGCTGGAGAAGATCGGGCTTCAGAGCCTCACCTGGAAGGTTTCTAAGTCGGCTCGAAACCGTGTGGTAGGCAAGTTCCTCTCGTTCGACGATGTGGACTGGTCGCGTACCAAGGCATATTCAATGGGACACGTTGGTCAGGTGTACGTCAATCTCAAGGGACGCGAGCCATCTGGTATCGTTGAACCTGGATACGAGTACGAACAGGTCAGGGATGAGGTAGCTACTGCACTTGCAACTCTGCGCCATCCTTCCACCGGTAATCCCTTGGTGGATGCCGTGATCAAGAGCGAAGAGGTTTGTATTGGTATACACACCAGTGAAGGGCCTGATCTGCACGTAGTGATGGATGGCTATCGTTATATCTCGTTTCCCCTGTTCGCCACCAACGAAGAGATCATCACCTCTCAGATTCGAGGTGACTCCGGGTGTCATCGCCTGCAGGGAGTCCTGCTTGCCAGAGGACCATCGGTTCTACAGGGGCAGGAAGTGAGAGGGGCCCGTATTCTGGACTTGGCGCCCACCATTCTGCACTTAATGGGGGCGGCGGTCCCCGTCGATATGGACGGACGAGTATTGGGCGAGATTATTGATCCCGCATATATGGAAGCCAACCCCGTGCGCTACGAGTCGGTGCAGAACGGTTTTGTACAGGGGGAGTACGAGCTATCCTCTGGTGAGGAGCAGGAGATCAAAGATCGTTTACGGGGACTGGGCTACCTGGGATAGGCTGCGGAGATGAGTTCATGCGGAAATTGACTCGCTGGGTCACAAATCACCGGATTATCACCGTGCTGCTCTTTATTGGGGCTTTGCTGCCCCGGGTCTTGCAGCCTGGCCGTTTCATCACCTGGGACGAACTGAAGTGGGTTTTCCGTTCCATAGGGTTTCTCGACGCTCTGAGCAGGGGCGACCTGGCCGGTACTTTCCAGGCCGGACATCCAGGGGTGACAACTATGTGGTGCGGAGTGATGGGAGTAGGGCTACGTTGTCTGATAGAAGGGGAGCCCGTTCGACAGGCGTTGGCAACGGTAGCGTCCTTGTCGTCTCTCAGTCCCTTCGATGCTCAGGCAATGAAGACACTGGCCCCATTCTTGGTGTATGGGCGACTGGTGGTAAGTACTGCTACGGCATTATGCGTAGCGGGGATGTATGTCATGGCACGTCACTTCCTTAAGGGATGGGTGGCTTTCCTAGGAGTGGCCCTGGTTGCCCTGGATCCATTCTATCTGGCTCATTCCCGCGTGCTCCACGTGGATGCCCTGGCGGCTAGCTTCATGACGCTTTCCGTGTTGGGGATGCTGGCACATCTGGCCAATTGCCGTTCGCGACGTTACCTCTTTGTCTCCGGATGTTCAGCCGGCATGGCGTTGTTGAGCAAGTCGCCGGCGATCTTCCTTCTTCCTATGGTGGTCCTGGCTTTCATTACCGCCGCGCTGGTCTCCCGGAGGGTTCGCGCCCGGGGCACCAAAACCTTGCTGATGGATCTGACCATCTGGGGCATATGTGTGGTGGTCCTGTTCCTTCTGCTTTTCCCTGCCATGTGGGTTAGTCCGCTAGACACGTTGATGGGAATCGGAGAGACCGGCGTTCACCATGCCCTAACGCCCCACGAGACGATCTTCTATCGTGGCACCATAGGTGAAGACCCCGGACCTCTGTTCTACCCTCAGGCCGTGGCCTTTCGTCTTACTCCCTTGATCGTGATGGGGCTGCTGCTCTCGATACCACTGCTTTTCGTGCACAAACCTCGCCAGGCGGAGCGACGCAGTCTGTTTACTCTGTTCCTCTTCGTGGTTTTCTTCATCGCATTCATGACCTTCGGCGCGAGGAAATTCGATCGCTATTTGCTTCCCATCTTTCCCGTACTGGATCTCATAGCGGCGGTCGGCTATGGTGGTCTCCTGTTACTGATTGTGCGTCTTCTGGAGCGCATTCTAGGGACGGAACGGAAGGGATGGAAGGCATGGTGGCGCTGGATGCCCGTTGCCCTGGGCGTTGCGGCCGTGCTGACCGTTGCGGGCCGAACTTCGCTTCCGTATGCGCCCTATTATCTTTCCTACTATAATCCCTTGCTTGGAGGGGGGGAAGCTGCTGCCGAGGAGATGCCGGTAGGATGGGGCGAGGGCGTTGATCTAGCTGCCGACTATCTGAATGGCGTGGGAGATGCCCCGGAACTGAAAGTGGCCACCTGGGCCGTAGCTGGGCTGGCTCCTCTCTTTGATGGCCAGGTGCTACCGCTCAGTGAGGAGAATGTGCCCATTGCGGACTACATCCTTCTGTATTTGGTGGATGTGCAGGCGGATGGACCATTCGTTCAAGAGCTGACCAAGCAGAAGCCAAGCTATGTGGCCCGTCTACATGGCATCGACTATGCTTGGGTGTATCCCAATCTTCACTACGTGGAACTGGTGGACCACATTGAGGCCAACGCCGGGCCTCAGGACGTCATTATTGTGAATACTGCTTCGGCCTTCACTAAGCACTATCGCGGCGCTCTCCCCGTGCACATCGTGGAGGGAGATACCGAAGCCCAGGTGGCAGAGAAGCTGGCCCAGCTAACACAAGGGGCAGAGTACATATGGTACCTGGAGTACGGCGACGCTTCTCCCACATCCACCGGCTGGCTTAAGCGTCAGCTCGACGTACACTGCCTCAAGCTCGATCGGCGCCCCTTTGCATACGGAAAGCTCGTGCGTTATGCCGTCCCCCCTGGGGTTTCCTTCAGCGTGGTGGGCATCCGCAAGCCGGCGGACGTGGATTTCGAGCGGGTGCTGCAACTTAGTGGCTACGGACTTAGCCGAGCCGTGCTGGAGTATCGCAAGAAACTGGGCATTGCCCTACAATGGGACGTGATGGGTGCGATGGATCATGACTATCATATCTTCATTCACCTTGTCGATGAGAATGGTGTGATATGGGGGCAGTGGGACGAGCGGCTCTTGGATGGAGCTGGGAGGCCGACCAGCCAATGGGAAGAAGGCCAAAGGGTGGTGGGCAGCTATGTGTTCTCGGCACGCGCGGGTACTCCGGCCGGAAGGTATCGTGTGAAGGTAGGTGTCTATCGGTGGGACAATCTGGAGCGACTTCGAATCATGGACGATGATGATGTACCCGTCGGTGCAGAACATACTCTATCGTCTGTCTATGTTGTCACTCCTACATACCCTCCGCAGCTTACTGATCTCAGCATCCAGCATCTTGTGCAATACGACTTTGGCGACCAGATTCGGCTGCTAGGTGCGAACGTGGGTGAGGGCAGCGTGCGGTCTGGCGCTACCCTCCACTTTGAGTTGTTCTGGCAATCTTTAGCGCCTACGGAAACAGACTATCAGCTTCTGATACAATTGAGGGACGAGGACGGGCATGTCTTGGGAGCAGAGCGAGTGCCTCCGAGTAGAGCAAGCTACGCCACCAGCTCGTGGCAGGTAGGGGAAATCACCAGATACCCGCAGCAGATAACCATCTCGCCTGAGGCTGTAGGCGGAGACTATGTCTTGACGGTCAATCTGATCGATCCAAGCACTGGGCAACCGATGGCCTCGGAAGATGCTCCCTTGGCAGTTGTTACAGTCAAGGCGCGGGAGAGGCTTTTCGATGTTCCCGTCATTGCTTATCCTGTTCCTGCCAGTTTTGGTGGCGATATTGAGCTCCTGGGATACGATCTGCAGGAGGAGAGCGTTGCGCCGAAAGGTGTTCTTCATCTGACGCTCTATTGGAGGACCCTGCGGCCGACGGATATCCCCTATACGGTGTTCACTCACTTACTGGATGGGGAGGGCAAGGTGAGGGGCCAGCGGGACAGCGTGCCAGTGGATGGGACGCGCCCGACCACGGGTTGGGCTGTTGGTGAGATCATAGTGGATCGTTACGAGATCTCTGTGGATGGGGATACTCCTGAAGGCACATGCCAGATCGAGATTGGCCTATACGACCCTGCGAGCGGGGACCGTATGCCTGCCTTCGATGCGGAGGGCCAGCGTCTGGAGTACGATCGCGTGCTACTGCCACATGCCATCCAGATCATACCTGGTGCCTAGCCTTGATGGAGCTGTAGGGGCAGATTTTGGATCTTTCATGCTCGAACGAAACCTGCCCTACGTGGATTGACTTGACGGAATCACGGTGGCGTGATAGAATGACAGCAGATTAGCATACTTGTGTATACATCTGATCAAATAGATGAGATACGAAGGTGGGCAACCCTGTGTTTGAGGCTTTGTTGGCTGGGAAGGGCATCAATAAGGATATCCCAATCCCCTATTACTATCAGATTGCCCAGATTCTGCGCAACGCAATCGCGGATGCTGACATCGATTCTGTGGAGGGGGAGATAGGATTTCCCTCTGAGACCGAACTGTGCAAGGTATTCGACGTCACTCGGGCAACCGTTCGCCATGCTCTTGATGTGGTGGAGCGAGAGGGGCTGATCTATCGCGAGAAGGGCCGCGGGACCTTCGTGAGAAGGCGGCGATTGGCGCTCGATGTGACTACCCTGCGCTCGACGACTGAGGATCTCAAGACTCGTGGCTGGACACCCGGGACCAAAGTCATGAGTGTGCGCCGCATGGCCCCCAGGCCGCACATTCGGAGAGCACTGGATCTGCGGGATGACGAGGAGGTCTGGGAGGTACTCCGCCTTCGTTTGGCGGACGAGGAACCGATAAGCTTGCAATGGTCCTATGTCCCCTGTGCGCGGACTCCTGGTCTGGACCAAGAGGATTTGTCCGGTTCGCTGTACCGTCTGTTGGAGAACCGCTACGGCATCCGACCGACGACTGCGGATCAAGAGATCATGACACGCGCGCTCACGTCGGCACGCGAGGCAGAATTGCTGGGGAATGTTCTGGGAGATCCGGTCTTCGTTATCTCCCGGACGGTCTACGACCAGAACCGGTCGCCCATAGAGCGTTTCGAGTCGCGTTGGCGAGGCGACCGGTACAGCTTGAGCTCTCGTCTTCTAAGACGAGACTGAGATGTGCTCGTGCAATCGGAGTCACTAGTGCACTGCTCGACCCAAACCCTCCACCAGTTGCTCACTCGCCGGGGTTGCCAAATCCTGGCACATTGTCTTTGTGACGAGGATTTGGCAATCCCTGTGGAGCCGAATAGCTGCCAGGGGACATCAGCCGCGGCATACTAGCTGAGCAAGAGACAGGGCTCTTCGACCAACTGAGTGATGCGCTGGAGAAAGCGCGCTGCTGGCGCACCGTCAACTACGCGATGGTCGAAACTGAGACTCAGCCACATGCG
The DNA here is from genome assembly GCA_022013675.1 of Anaerolineae bacterium. GTDB lineage: Bacteria > Chloroflexota > Anaerolineae > JAKLPW01 > JAKLPW01 > JAKLPW01. Next base: position 23,988 of record JAKLPW010000285.1, read on the forward strand.
CTGGCGAGCGACGATCTTTCCATCCACCACGGCTGGCCGCTGGCTGATTCGTCCCACTCCCAGGATGGCACACTCGGGCAGATTGATGATGGGCGAGAAAGCATCTACGCCGTACATCCCCAGGCTCGTGATGGTGAAAGTACCACCAGTCAACTCATCAGGGGAACAGCGTCCCTCGCGGGCACGAGCCACCACCTCGCGTATCCTACGAGCGATGTCCTCTACGCCCAGACGGTCGGCGTTACGTACGACAGGCACCAGGAGCCCTCTCTCCGTGTCGACCGCCAACCCCACGTTGATTTCGTCCAGCATCCGGATGCGGTTGCCCTCAATACGGCTGTTCAAATTGGGATGGTCGCGCAGAGCCCGGGCACAAATAGCAACCAGCAGATCGTTGTAGCCGATGCTGAACCCCAGGGAGTCAGCGAGGACGTCCTTGAGTTGGGTGCGGACCTCTACCAGTCGGGTGGCATCTAGCTCGGTCATCAGGGTGACCCGCGCGGTCGTGTGGGCGCTGGCGGACATCCTTTCGGCGATGCGCGCACGCACACCGGCTAGAGGAATCGTCTGGCCGGGCGCAGGTGCGAGGCCGGGCGCAGTCGGCCTGGAGATGCTGGCCGGCGCGATGGCCTCCTTGGCGGTCATCAGAATTGCCTTAGCTTGAACCTCCACAAAGGCAAGTATGTCAGCCTCCACGATGCGTCCATTGGGGCCGCTGCCTTCTACCAGAGATAAAGCGATGCCCTTCTCCCTGGCGACGCGGCGGGCTCTGGGTGAAACAAAGATACGCTCTCGTATTACTGTGCTCTCCAGGGCCTGGGGGGAAGCCTCCATGACGTGTTCAGCGGCTGGAGAGGCAGCCATGGGGATGTTCTCGTAGACTGGGGGCGCGATTGGAGTGGTCGCCTCACCGGTTGCGTACCCGTTGATGTCATCTTCGGGGTTTCCGATGAGGGCCACGACGGTCAGAACTGGCAGAGTGCTTCCTTCGGGATAGAAAAGCTTGCGCACGTGTCCCTCGGCTGTAGACTCGACTTCGAGCACGGCTTTGTCGGATTCTACCTCGAAGAGCACATCCCCTTTCTTAACTGCCTGGTCCTCTTTCACCAGCCAGCGAACGATCACGCCCTCGGTCATGGTCTGGCCCATCTGGGGAAGGATAACTTCGTGGATCATATCGTCATCTACCCTCCTCGGAGAACTTTACGGATTCCGGCGATGACGGCCTCCGTGTTGGGGATCGCCGCATCTTCCAGCGCTTCGCTCATGGGCACCGGAACGTCGGCAGCCGCCACCCGCACCATGGGTGCATCCAGGTAGTCAAAGGCTTGTTCGTTCACCAGTGTGAAAATCTCGCCCAGGACGCTGCCGGTCTTGTATGCCTCGGTCACGCCTACCAGGCGTCCCGTCTTCATGACGGATGCCACGACAGTCTCGATGTCCAGGGGCTTCAGAGTTCGCAAGTCGATCACCTCTACGCTGATCCCTTCCTGAGCTAGCTTCTCGGCTGCCTCCAGCGCTCTATGCACCATGCGCGAGTAGGTGACCATCGTTACGTCGGTTCCCTGGCGTTTGACGTCTGCTACCCCTAAGGGAATCAGGTATTCCTCCTCGGGTACCGGTCCTTTGACGCCATAGAGCATCTTGTGTTCGATGAACATAATCGGGTTGTCATCACGGATCGCACTCTTCAGCAGTCCCTTTGCGTCATAGGGGGTGCTGGGCATGACCAGGTAGATTCCCGGGAAGTGTAGCCAAAGGGCTTCCAGGCTTTGGGAATGGTGAGCGGCGATGCAGCGGCCTGCTCCTCCCTCGGTGCGGATTACCATGGGTACCATCGTCCTGCCACCGAACATATAGCGGTTCTTGGCCCCTTGATTGGCGATCTGGTCCATGGCCAGAGGAGTGAAGTCCACGTACATGATCTCGGCCACCGGGCGCATACCACTCATGGCAGCCCCGACGGCGGCACCAGCGATGGCGGCCTCGGAGATGGGGGTGTCGCGCACACGCTCGCCTCCAAACTCCTCGAACAAGCCTCGTGTGGCTCCATAAGCCCCTCCGTAGAGCCCCACGTCCTCACCCATGACCATGACGGCGGGGTCGCGTTTCATCTCCTCCCGCAGGGCCTCGACGATGGCTTGCGAGTAGGAGATCTTCCGCATAGTGGCATCCTCTGCCACCCTCTGGCGCAACTGGTGTTCTGACTCAATCATATCTGGGGTCCAGAAGTCAGGGGCATAGACGTCATCCTCCAGCTCCGAGGCCGGGGGATGGGGAGAGGCCAGAGCGAATTCGGTGGCCTTCTCGATGGCCCTCTGCGCGTCTGCTAAGACGGCATCGGTCTCTTTCTTGGTGGCCACCTTGCCCTTGATCAATCGTCCTGCCAGGCTTGTGATGGGGTCGCGCTCACGCCAAGCATTCTCCTCTTCCTTGGTTCGGTACTTGCGGGGATCGGAGCGCGAATGACCGTACCAGCGGTAGGTCTGACATTCTATGAGCGAGGGACCTTCTCCCTTGCGGGCCCGTTCGGCGGCGCGGAGCACGGCTTCACGTACTGCCAGTACGTCCATCCCGTCGATGACCTCTCCAGGAATATCATATGCCTTGGCTCGATCGGCGACATGGGGAACCGAAGATGCTTTGCTGAAAGGCACAGACATGCCGTACAGGTTGTTCTCGATGACGTAGACCACGGGCAGCTTCCAGAGAGAGGCCATGTTCAGGGACTCGTGGAAGTTCCCGGTCTGAGCGGCTCCGTCTCCGAAGAAGCAGAGCACGACCTGGTCGGTCTTGCGCATGGAAACCGAGAGACCTGCCCCCGTTGCTACGGGGATGTTGCCCCCGACGATGCCCGTAGCGCCAAGGTTGCCCTTGACGACGTCGGCGATGTGCATGGAGCCGCCGCGTCCTTTACAGTACCCCGTTGCCCGGCCGCAGAGCTCGGCCATCATCCTATTTAGATGTTCCTGTTTTTCCTCTAGCGTCGAGGCGTGCTGGTCACCGTGGGCGTGACAGTGGCCGTGTCCGCGGTGAGTGCTGGTGATGAGATCATCGGGACCAATGGCAGACATGGCTCCCACAGCCACCGCTTCCTCTCCAGCGTAGAGGTGTGAAGCACCCTTGATGATGTTTCGACCCAGCAGGTCGTACACCTTCTCTTCGAAGGCGCGTATCTCCGCCATCTGCCTTACCATCGTCAGCAGATCATCCTTGGTCAGTTGTTGACTCGTCATGACTGACTGTAGCTTGGTCATAGTATCCTCACCTGTTGTCTGTCGTTGAATATACCCACTGGGAGAGCTTCACGGATGTTACTACTACTCGAGTTGATGTATTAGGAAGCTGATCTAGATCATAGCGACCACTAGCGATTCTAGCACCATTCAAGAGTTCTGTCAAAAGTCATATGATTGAGTACTTGTATAGACAGGGGGATGCATAACCTACAGAAGGAGATGCTGAAGATCGCCGAACCGCTGGCGCCTGCGGAGCAGGAGGGGGGAGATTTTCGTTGGCGACTGTTGCTGCCCCGACTGTCGGTGGAGCTACTGCCGATCGAGTCAGATCCATGGACCACGCACATGGTTGTGAAGGGGCCGAGCTTTGTCCCGGCCCTTTTTCCTTTCCGTCGCCAGAGGGATAACCTGGAGGAATGGCTTGGTCTGTTTCAGTATCCGAAACACTAGCCCTTCGATTCTGTGGTATACTATGCGAGAAGTCGCCTGTCTGTGGTTGGGTGCTTGGTTGAGCCCAGAATGAACTTGGCAATGTGTTGCAGGGTATACTAATAGGATGCGCAGCGATAGCATCTGGCAGTGTCGAACGCAAGAGGAGGATTTTGATTGGAATCTGTGTCGAAAAGGCCATCCGCTGAGCCTCGAACTGGCTTGGCGACTTTCTGTATGGCCGTGTGTATTGCTGCTATTACCATTGTTGGGGCTGTCGCTGAGCGGGTCAATGCTTCGTGGGTTCGATGGGCGGAATCGCCAGAGCCACACATCATTGTGCGCCCCGAGGTGCTGCTCCTGGCTGGGAGGAAGCCGCAAGGCTGATCAGAGGTATCCCGGGCGTGGGGGATGTCGTTCCTGCGTACCGTGGCACGCTGACTGCCGACGAGGCCAGGGATTCTGGTTGGGTATCGGTTTCCTGGCTAGCGGTGGACTCGAGTGAAATGCGAAAAGCCTACCCACCTCCGGGGCCGGGTGTTTCGCTTTGGAAAGGGGAAGTGCCGCCTCGTGGCAGTTACGACCGGATCGTTTTGGGGTATGAATTGGCTCGAGTGCTGGGGTTGGATGTAGGTGACGAGATCAGTGTTCAGGATGGGAGTATGATATGGAGCGTGCGATGCGGCAGTGAGGGGTAGAGTCTGTGCTGCAATTACCTCTCGGGGAGGTCTGGATATTGAGCGTACGTAAGCTTCGACTGCTGTCGCTTGTTCTGGCTCTTGCGAGCATATTGGTAGCCTGTAGCGGTGCAGCCTCGGAACCGAGTATCACTCCCTCCGTTCAGCCTGCTGTCACTTCGATTCTTCCGACTGCGACGACGGTGGAATCAACGGCAACGCCTGTTCCGACGTCCACCGTGGTGCCGTCGACGGGAGACGTGGGGGAAGAGGCACTAGCGGAGCCACCATCGGCTGGCCTTGTGGCTGAGAGCATCACTACGCTCATGGCCCACGATGTATCCCTGCCTTTCACGTTCATTGCCATTGGCGATACTCAGGACAAGAACCCCAAAGATACCAGCGGGAGCGAGATATTCGCCCTGTTGATTCAGCAGATCAATGATCTGCAACCAGATTTCGTCATCCATCTTGGGGATGTTTCCGATAGAGGCACGGCCTACGAATTGGACAGATTCGATGGCCTGATCACTGAATTGGAGCCACCTCTCGTAATGGTGGCGGGCAATCATGATACCAAATCGCGCCGCAAGCTGTTCGGTGAACGGTACATAGCACCTAACGCTTCCACGAAGCTCATGGACTATTCGTTTGATTATGGTGGGGTACGTTTTATCATCGTGGATAACTCGGATTACTACCTTACGCGGGAGCAACTTGATTGGCTGGAAAGGCAGTTGCAGACATCCAAGCGCAAGATCGTCTCAATGCACTGCCCGCCGGACTACGGTCGCTGGAAGGACATGGGGGGCATGTACTCTCCGGAAGCATTCATGCGCTTGATGAAGGCCCATGAAGTTGATCTGGTGTACTGTGGCCATATCCATCTGCACAACTCTATGAAGGTCGCCGGGACGAAGTACATTATCAGTGGGTGTGGAGGGGGCACTCTGTCGGGGAGAGACCTTGGTATCAAGGCTCACGGGTTCGATGTTGTTCGGGTGGACGCCGAGAGCATTCACACGGAGTTCGTGCGCCTCTCCGTTCGAAGACCTTGATACACAAACGGACAGCATGGGCGAAAACAAGAGGCCCTATGCACCAGGGGCCTCGTCTACTCTCTCTCACGTTCCCGGCGATGTGTCAGGATTGAGGGGTCTCTGTCTCGTTCAGCAGGGAAATCAGGTCGCCGTCGTATTCCTTCAGAAATCGGTGCATGTCCAGGACGTCATCGATTTCTATGGCTGACAGTTCTTCGAATCCGAGTAATTCCTCGACGGAGGCGTCGCGTACTGTCAGTTCGTCGACCCGCTCTTCCTTCACCATTGCAAAGATTAGGCCTTGCGTACCACACTGACCACACACCACTGCCGTGATCCAGAGGTCACCGCGGCGCCCAATGACATGGATATTCCCCAACTCGTACTGCGTGCCGCAATTGGCACACTCGATGTTAGCGACGAGACGCTTGATGAAGAAGGGTTGGCTCGAGCTGTCTTGAACGTTCATTCTCGTGCCTCCTTAGTCTAAATCGCATTGAGGACGCTACTCAAAGCTCTTAACACGTCTAATATCATCATACACCAAAAAGCGTCAAAGAGCAAGCTTGGCAGTCTAGTCTGACAGTGTATCGGGCGTATTTGTAGCGAGTTTCTCGCAGGGTTCCACTCGCAGCGTAAGAATGTGTCGATTGTGGGACTCTGGAGCGCTATCGAGTGAGATCGGTACCCACAAACTTGAGGGAGGCTGGCGGAGCTTTACTCGCCGGCTTCCTGTTCTACTACCACAGTGACGGTGGGCGTGACGTTGCTAATCAGCTTCACTTCAACTGTATAGGTGCCTAGCTCTTTGATCGGCTGTTCGAGCAGTATCTTGCGCTTGTCGAACGCTTGTCCAATCTCCTTTTCCAGTCTAGTGGCGATGTCGGCATTGGTAATTGAGCCGTACAGGGTGCCCGTATCGCCTGCCTTGACTCTGAAGGTGAATGATAGTTTGTCCACTATCTCTGCCAGCGATTCGGCACTGGTCACTTCTATCTGCGTACGACGAGATTCGGCGACCAACCGCTCGCGGGCCTGCTTGATAGCCTGTGCGGTAGCGACGGCGGCCAAACCGCGAGGGATCAGGTAGTTGCGTGCGTAGCCGTTTGCCACCCGCTTGACGTCTCCGGCCTTGCCTAGTCTCTTGATGTCTTTCAGTAGGATGACCTGTATCAAGTGCTCATACCTCACTTTCCACGATGATGCATTGCTTTACGATGGTCACAGTATAGTTATTCAGAAAGGGTTTCTGCCCATATGATACACGAAAACGGCCGAAATCCCAAACTAGGTGTGAGTGGTTCAGTCGAACCAGGTGATCATGGTCACCTCCGCCATTATCACCACCCCTAATATGAAAAGGGCGAAGGTCCAGTTGAGCAGGTCAACAACCCGCAAGAGGGTGCAGAGAGTGACATACAAAGCCAACAGAAGCGACTGTCGTAGTGGCCTTCCGGGATGTTCAAGGTATCCCTCTTGATCGCCGAAACGCAGGTTGAGGTAGTATAGGATGGGCATCACCGTTCCCAGAGACGCGAAGAACAGCAGTACCACGGCAACGCCGATCGCGAAGGAGTTTGGACGCACGGCATAGGTGAAGTACATGAGTAATCCCCATCCGAATACCGCCATGCATGAGGAAGTCAGTAACATTCTTCGGTTGCTCATTCTCTCTAGCTCCTTACATGATGCTATTATACTCCAAATGGAACTTGCGGTCTAACGCCTCCCCGCCCTCAGCCCGAGGCAAAAATGCTTGACAGGATAGTCACTTTGTGATAGAATATGCGTAGTTAGGATACTAACGTCTAAGGAGATGAGTATGCTTAGCAATCCTGTTGATAGATTGACTCGCATCGGCTTCTCGGAGTACGAGGCCAAGGCCTACATGGGCCTGCTCAGAAAGAGCCCTGTTTCAGGTTACGAGCTTTCGAAGGTCTCTGGTGTTCCGCGCTCCATGATCTATGAAGTGCTGGGCAAGCTCACTGCTCGCGGTGCGGCCATGACACTGCGAAAAGAGGGAAGCACCAAATACGCACCGGTTCCGGCGGCTGAGTTTCTCGATCAGCTCCACTGCGAGCACGAAGAGCTCGTCATCTCACTAAAGGACGACCTGGCTGTCCTCAAATCGGTCTCCGATCTCGATTATGTCTGGAATATTGAGGGCCACGACAACATAATCGCCAAGGCGAAGGAGATGATCGGTCAGGCAGAGAATCGTATTTATCTAGCACTCTTGCCGATTACATATCCGGTCCTACGGCCGGTGCTGGAGGAGGCCATCGGCCAGGGAGTACGAGTAGTGCTCTATACCACGAGCCCGCTTGATCTGCCCGACGCTCGCGTTGTCGTCGCTCACGTGTCTGAGGTGATTCTGGGTCGGGCAAGGGGATTGGGCTTGGTACTGGTGATTGATGGGGAGGAGGTGTTAATCGGCGAATGGCTTACCGCAAACCAGGCGCGGGCTTCCTGGACTAGCAGTCCGCTTCTCGTCTTTATAGCCGAGCACCACCTGCGAACAGACCTGTATCTACCCCAAATCCTGGCCCTGCTGGGCGATCGAGCGTTGGACCTTATCCAGGAAGAGGACCGGGAGTTGTTCGCTCGCGCTCTGGAGAGTCATATAAACAGCTAAGGGAAGGAGGCAACTATGTCTGAAGAAACTGCTGTAATGGCCCAGGGATTGAGAAAGTCCTACGGCAAAGTCCGCGCGCTGCGGGGCGTTGATCTAGATGTGCAGCGCGGTGAGATCTTCGGCTTTCTTGGTGCGAACGGGGCTGGTAAGACGACGACCATCCGCTGTCTGCTGGATCTGATTCGCCCTGATAGCGGGACCGTGCGTGTACTGGGTATAGACCCCCAGGCTGACCCGGAGGCGGTACAGGCTCGGACTGGCTACCTACCGGGCGAACTGCGATTGGACCCCAACATGACGGTTGAAGGCGCACTGAGTTACTTCAAAGCCCTGCGCGGTAACGAAGTGGATTGGGGCTTCGTGCGCCAACTTGCCACGCGCCTTGATCTCGATCTTAAGCCCGTTATCAAGAATCTATCGCATGGCAACAAACAGAAGGTCGGTGTTGTGCAGGCCCTGATGCATCGCCCCCAACTGCTTCTTTTGGATGAGCCCACGCTCGGCCTGGATCCGCTGATGCAGCATGAAGTGCTGCGCCTGATCACCGAAGCAAAGGCGAATGGCGCCACTGTCTTCTTCTCTTCCCACATCATGAGCGAGGTAGAGGCGGTGGCGGAGCGCGTGGCCATCATCCGCAAAGGCGTGGTGGTGGAGGTGGCCGAACCTGCCTCTCTGATTAGCCGCGCCCTGCGCCGCGCTAGTGTCCGCTTTAAGCAGTCGGTGGACATGGTCCCGCTGGCGAACGTGGCTGGCGTGACGGTACTCTCGCAGGACGATGGAACGAGCGTGCTGCTGCAGGTGGAAGGGGAGATGGACGGCCTCATCAAGGCGCTAGCTGCCTTCCCGGTGAGCGACTTTGAGACCGAGCGGCCCTCGCTGGAAGAGATCTTCCTGGCCTACTATGAGGATGACCAGAAGGAGGAGTAAAATGATGACGATTTTCCGCTATACACTGCGTCGTTTCCGGGGCCAAATCCTCGGTTGGGGCATTGCCCTCGCCCTGATGGGCGTGTTGCTCGTTTCGATGTACGACTCGATCGCCGCGGAGCAGGAGCAATTTCAAGAACTGCTAAAGGTCTATCCGCCCGAGATCAGCGCGTTCATGGGCGATCTTAGCTCCTTTGCCACGCCGGAAGGATTTGTCTCCCTAGAATTCTTCTCCTTGATGCCGCTCATCCTGGGCATCTTTGCGGTGCTTACGGGCAGTGGTCTGCTGGTGAGCGATGAGGAGAACGGCAGACTCGACCTGATCATGGCCCACCCTGTCAGCCGCAAGGCCCTGTTCCTGGGGCGACTGATGGCCTTTGTCGCTGCTACCGTTGCCATCCTGACCGTATGCTGGCTAGGCCTCGTCGTTCCCATGAACTGGTCTTCGATGGACATCGGCTGGGGCCGAATCTGGCTGCCCCTTCTATCGCTGCTGGCAGAGTTGCTGGTGTTTGGCACGATATCGCTGCTGCTGAGCATGCTCCTCCCCTCGCGCCGCATGGCGGCCACGAC